>CAIRUC010000128.1 GCA_903881665.1 uncultured Bacteroidota bacterium
AAGTTGAATCGAAGTTAAACAATAGACCAGTTAGAAAATTTAATTACAAAACGCCTAATAAAGTCTTCTCAGAAAAGTTGCACTTATAACTTGAACTTACTAATTGTTAAAACGTGCAAAATAAAATAAAATAAAAGTAATTTACACGATTTATTGTTTAAGAAATTAAGATGATTAATTTGATTGCGAAAAATAGTGCCTTAGTAATTTAACAACTATTATTGAGATGCTAAGCGTTAAAACGAGCCCTGAAATAAAAAATGTAATGAAATACGGTTGAAGAGAATTCATCATTTCTCCAAATGAAGCTTGATTTCTGCTTAGTTGCCATATTCCTTTAATTACACCAGAGGCTAACAGCGATGCCCAAAAAACAAATAAGCTAATTTGTAATGTCCAGAATACCACATTAAAGTTTTTCATTTTTGTAGTAACATCATTATTTTTTATTTGAAAAAACTCAAAACATGCAGCCATTAAGATCATACTGTTAATTCCTATCGTAGTTCCCATTGAATGCGCTACAGTAATATGTGTTCCGTGAGTAAATAAATTAATGGCGGGTATCGACATTAATATTGCTTGACCTAAGTTTAAAAATACCCATATTTCACTTGCTAATAAGAATCTATAACTATAATAACTATAGTTCTTCGGAATTTCATCTACAGTTTTTTTCCACATAGAAATAATGCGAATCAAGAAGATCCATTCAGTCATACTTACTGCATAGCCAACATAACGAATATAATGCTCGGTTGGCAATGTGTAAATATGATGACTCCAGTTGAACATTAAATTAAATAGGCCTAGAAAAAATAAAGTAAACGCTAATTTGCTATGTCCAATATTGGCCTTTTTTTCAATTTTATCCATTAAATAGAAAGCAGTTCCATATAATATTTGATTCCATGCACCAACTAATGCTCCGTTAACTTTCCACTGTATAGTCATATCAGTAATTACATGTCCACGGAAAAAAGGAAGTAACCATAAATAATTTTCAATAAAAGTAAATAAGAAAAAAATTAAACCAGTCAGCCACATCCAAATGTAAACCGGCCAATTGCTAATTATTTTAACGATTACAATGAAGTTATAAATAAAAATCACCCACGCTATAATTATTGGGATTGCCCAAATAGGATTAAATTCCCAATATTCTCTTCCTCCAAATTGTTTGTTGAAATAAGAATAGTATACGCCAGCAATAGCTATTAACCACAAACCCCATTGAATTTTTTTGCTTACTCCATTTTTTTCTGCTTTTACAAACTCGCTGAGTCCGCAATACACGCATCCTGTTGCGCCTAGTATAATCCAGAATACAACACTTGATACGTGTAACGGCCTTAAGGCTACAAATCCTGGGTAATCTTTTAAAAAAATCGGATTTAAATAATTATAAGCTGATAATAAGCCAAAAGTTAATGCGAGCAGCAACATAATTAGTGCCGTGGCTAAAAATTTTTTGCCGATCGATAAATAGTTATTCATTATTTTCTTCAATCATTCCTGTTTTTAAAATCGTAAATCGACGTGGATCAGCAACGCCACTTTGGTCAACTGTTTTTAAATAAGTAATTAGCTCATCAAATTCTTTTTCGTTTAATTGAAAAGCAGGCATTTGCTTTATGCCAGAACGAAGCATTGTTTTTATAAAATCTTTACCTTTACCTTTGGCTGAATAAATATTAGTTAAATCAGGACCCAAATATCCTCCCAATCCATATAATTGATGGCAGCTTTGACAATTATTTTTTTGCCATACAATTCTGCCTGCGGCAACGGCATTATATTCTGCAATCGTATTTTTAAAACACGGCTGCAGATATATGCTGAATGAGTAAATGATAAACAACGAACACAGCGAAACATAAATATGCTTAGGCTGTAAACTCATAATTTTTTAAATTTCGCTTGAAAGAATCGTAAATATTTAGGCTCATATACCATTTGTAATCCTTTAATTGATTTACGACGGTCATATACTGCTGCAGCTGATTCGGCAATCACATCCATATGCGCTTGTGTATATACACGGCGAGGAATTGTAAAGCGAACCAATTCTAATTTTGGATAATAATTTTCTCCGTTTGCTTTTCTTCCTGCTGATACAATTCCACGTTCCATTGTACGAACACCTGAGTCGATATAAATTTCGGCTGCTAATGTTTGGGCAGGGAACTGATCTTGAGTTAAGTGAGGTAAAAAAGCTTTTGCATCTACAAAAATTCCGTGACCTCCAATTGGTTTTACGATTGGAATTCCGAAATCAATCATTTTATTACCTAGATATTCTACTTGTCCTACACGCGCATGTTGGTGGTTATCGTCTAAACTTTCTTCTATTCCTACAGCAATTGCTTTCATATCACGACCTGCTAATCCGCCGTATGTATGAAGACCTTCGTAAACGACTACCATATTACGAGCTTCTTCATAAACTTCCCATTCGTTGGTGGCCATAAAGCCTCCAATGTTTACTAAGGCATCTTTTTTAGCACTCATTGTAGCCCCATCAGTATATGAGCATATTTCCTTTACAATATCTTTAATGGAAACTTTTTCAAAACCCTTTTCTCGTTGTTGAATGAAATATGCATTTTCTGCAACACGTGTCATGTCGTGTATTACTCTGATTTTGTGTTTTCGCGTATATTTATAAAGCTCCTTCAGGTTTTTCATGCTGATAGGCTGTCCGCCTGCCATATTAACGTTCGTGGCTATACTAATATAAGGTATTTTTTTAGCCCCATATTTTTTAACTATTTTATCTAGCTTGTTAAAGTCAACATTTCCTTTAAACTGAAACTCATTTAACGGATCGTGGGCTTCGTCAATAATGATGTCGGCAAATATTCCTCCCGCCAATTCTTGATGAAGTCGGGTAGTAGTGAAATACATATTGCCTGGTACCACATCTCCTTTTTTTATTAAAATTCTAGATAATATATTTTCCGCTCCGCGTCCTTGATGTGTTGGAATAACATGTTTATAACCATAAAACTTTTGTATAGCGGCTTCCATTTTATAAAAACTTTTACTTCCTGCATAGGCTTCATCGCCAAGCATAAAAACCGACCATTGACGATCACTCATGGCATTTGTGCCACTGTCAGTTAATAAATCAATATAAACATCATCTGAGTTTAATAAAAAGGTATTGTACCCAGCGTTTTTAATAGCTTTAATTCGCTCTGAACGTGTAGTCATTTTTAATAACTCCACCATTTTCATTCTATACGGCTCTGCCCACGATTTGCTTCTTGTACTTTTCATATAAGTATTTCTTTATTTTTTTAATATTAATTGGTTACTGCAACGTTCTTTTTGAGAGTTGTATTTGTATCAATTTGCGTTATTTCAATATGTAATCTATTTAAATCTTTAATTAGATTATCGTTGAAATTAAAATTTGTTATTATTTCTTCTGTAAACAGACTTTTATAATAGTTAACGCCATCTAATAAATTATTTTTAAAGGATTCAAAATGTCCGGCTTTTTTTGGCTTTTCAGAATAAGCATCTTCTTGAATTTCACTTTTTAAATAATCGGCATACAATTGTAATTCGTTTACAAATACATTAGGTCGATCAGTTTGCAAATGCAAGGGTGTTCTTCCGTATATATGATCAATCATTTCTTTTAGCGTATAAATACTTTTAAAGTAAGCTAAATTGGGTCCTGGACAAATAGTAACTGCCGTTAAATTATGTGAAAGTTTTGTATTGTTTTTTAATAAAGCCGAAGTTCCTAATCCTTCGCATAAGCAATCTTTTTCCATTACGAGCTCAATTTTATAAGCTAATACGTTAGCATCGCTGATGGTGGCTTTGAGTTGATTTATTTTGTTGTTTTGATATTCGCGTGAAGCAGTACAGATAGCTCGTTCGGTGAATTCGGTATCGGAAGAAAGAAACTTTTTATAACAAGGACTACCTGGCTTATTTTTATTGATTCTTTCTTTACGTTGTTGCTCAGAAGTGCTGTGATGAAAATTACTAAACGGAATTCCTAAAGGGGAAGCGTGACTAATAAAAAAATCTTCACGTTTAGCATGAATTAATTTTTCTAATGTTTCTTCATCAACATTAGTTGCTTCTGGCACTAATAAAAAAGGGCTACCCCAACCTGTAGAATCAATATTGTAATGATTTAATAAAAACGAATTTTCTTCAGCAGTACCAATTCCTCCTTGTACAGAAATTTTCATTTTAGGAATTTTTTCAAAGGGATATCTTTCTTGTGCTTTTAAGGCGTTCGAACATTCAGTATAAATTTCTTGATATAGTTCATTACGTTTTCTTTTAAATTCATCCATTACGGGCCCCATTGGAGAACCATTAGATACAAAAAGGTGGCCTCCACAATTAATCCCCGATTCTATTCTAAATTCCGAAACCCATAATCCTTTTTTAGCTAAGTATTTCCCTTGAATTAATGCTGAACGATAATCACTCACTTTTAAAATTATTGTTTTTTTTATTTTGCCTTCTCTATTAGGATAGAAATCGGAAAATGTTTCGCAGTATCCAAAAAGCCTTGGATTTAATCCTGCAGAAAAAACAATGGAAGATGTGATATTGCTTTTAGCGAAGCCTCGTAAGGCAGCCATCGCATCACAGTATTCCACTGGAAGTTCATTGCCATCATCATCAAAATTTGTTTTATCGAGCTTTGTCATGATGTTAACATCAATAGAGCCAGGAAGAATATATTGACGAAGTGCTTTTTTAAGTAATTCCCGTTTTTCCCCGCGGCAATCAAGCATTTCCAAATACAATTTTTTTGCTACTGAAGTTTCTGGCAATAAATCAAAATAAAGATTTATGTCTGTATCAATTTCGAAATTTTCTGCACTTATTTTATTTATTTGACGATTCAGTACTTCGTTTAACAAATTTAGATAAGCGGTAATTCGTTTCGCACGACGATCCGTGTCTTTATTTGTGATTTTCTCGTATTCAATATTTTCATCTCTGCAGATTACTTCACGCATTTGTTCAACGAGATGATCTTCAATAATAGATACAACTGAAGTTATACCGTATTTCCCAACCTTAATAGGGCTGTCGATAGTATAGCCAAGGCCCATAACGGGTATATGGAAGGTATGTGATGTTATGTTTCTCATGCGCAGGGTTTCACCGTATTTAAAAATCAGGTAAATTTAAAGACTGCATCCCGAATAGGATAAAAATGTAAGAAATCATAATCATGATTTACCCATGATTAATATCATAGCACCTTATTGTGATCTCAATCACAATGCATGCTCATAAAATTTCAATTCAATTAGTTACAATTAAATCTAATAAAAAAAAGGAGCAATCCATATTGCTTTATTCTCAAAAAGGGAATCCTGCTCTTAATTTGCAGTTCTTAAAATCATGTTTCGCTAGCAATTTGATTTCCTTCTGAGTAACGCGTTCGAACTTCTTCTAATAAAGAAATTATTTCATCATAACTGTTAGATGTTACTAATTTCATTCGATATTCTTTAAAATGATCGAAGCCTTTAAAATAGTTGGCATAATGTCTACGCATTTCAACGATCCCTGTAAAGTTGCCTTTCCATCGCAAAGAAAAATCGAGATGTGTTTTGCAAACATCTACTCTTTGTTGTATGGATGGTGGCGCTAGGTGTGTTTTTGTTTTTATATAATGTTTTATTTCGTTGAAAATCCATGGGTGTCCGATAGAAGCTCTTCCAATCATAATTCCATCAATTCCGTATCTGTCTTTCATTTCTAGTGCAACTTCGGGACTATCCACATCTCCGTTGCCAAAAATCGGAATATGAATTCTTGGGTTATTTTTAACTACTCCTATAAGCGTCCAATCTGCCGGCCCTTTATACATTTGCGCTCTAGTTCTTCCATGAATACTCAATGCCGCGATACCAATATCTTGTAAACGCTCGGCAACATCCATAATATTTTTAGTGCTATCGTCCCATCCAAGTCGTGTTTTTACCGTTACAGGCCGATTCGCCACTTTTACAATTTCAGCCGTCATTGATACCATTTTAGGGATATCTTGCAGTAAAGCCGCTCCTGCGCCCTTACAGGCCACGGCTTTGACCGGGCATCCATAATTAATGTCTATTAAATCGGGATTTGATTGATCGGCAATTATTGCCGCTTCACGCATGGAATCTATATCGGAGCCAAAAAGTTGAATTCCTATCGGACGTTCATATTCAAAGATATCGAGTTTCATGGTGCTTTTGACGGCATCACGAATCAGTCCTTCACTAGATATAAATTCGGTATACATTAAATCAGCACCATTTTGCTTGCACACATAACGAAAGGGAGGATCGCTGACATCCTCCATGGGAGCCAGTAACAATGGGAATTCACCCAATTCGATATTTCCAATTTTCGCCATTACAAATATATGATTTGAACGATTTTAATAAATAAGGTTAGAAAACGCTCCAACCAAACCTCCAACCGTCTATTTTTGTGCAAAATTAAGAAGAATGGAGTTCAAAGCCTTACTTGCCGACCGCACCCCTTATAAAAAGTTTTTAATATTAGTAGGAATTGCCCTGATATCTGCTGTCCTCTTCTCTACAATTGGAGGATTGTTGGCGGCCTTAATTACAGGAATTCCAGTGATGTCGGACCCAAAAGCATTAAGTGATACGGCTAATCCCGCAGTAATTGAATCGCTGAAAATCATTCAACTGGTGTCGGCAATAGGAACCTTTTTATTTCCCCCAATTATTGCCGCATGGTTGTTCTCAACCAATGTAAAAGAGTATTTGGGCGTTGTGAAAAAGCCAACCTCGCAGCAAATAATTTTAGTAGGTATATTGCTAATAGTTGCCATTCCGTTTATTAATTGGATGATGATGGCTAACAGCTTAATGGAAATGCCTGCATCGATGAAAGGAATAGAAGGCTGGATGAAGGAAATGGAAGATAATGCAGGTCGAATTACTAATTTGCTAATAAAAACCAATTCAATTGGCGGACTACTTTTTAATATCTTTTTGATGGCAGTAATTCCTGCTTTAGGTGAAGAATTTTTATTTCGTGGCGTAATACAGAAGCTGTTTAAAGACCTTTCCGGAAACATACATGCGGGAATTATTTTGTCAGCGATTCTCTTTAGCGCCATGCATATGCAGTTTTACGGGTTTTTACCGCGTTTCGCGTTGGGAGTTATGTTAGGTTATATGATGTACTGGAGTGGCAGTTTATGGTTGCCCGTCATTGCACATTTTATAAATAATTTTTTAGCTGTCATTACAACATGGGCGGTAGCAAACGAGGGTTTAAAGATTAATCCCGATACCATCGGCACAGAGCCAGGCCAGTCTGCAATGCTCGGAATAAGCGTCTTTTTAACATGGAGTTTATTGTTTCTTATTCGAAAAGTCTCGGAAGAAAAGTAAATAGCAAGCCCCTTTTTCACTCTGTAGCGGTAACGATTTCAGAAAATATGCATTCTAAATTTGGATTATTGCAGAATACGTCTATTTTCCGTATCTTTGCAATACATTAACCTAATCGTGAAAAAAGCCATGAGAAAAGCGCGAGTTCTATTTATTTCTAGCGAAATACACCCGTATTTGGAAGTGAGCGAGCAGAGCAAAGTAGCTAGGCATTTGCCCCAAGGCATACAGGAACGTGGTAAAGAGATCCGCACTTTTATGCCAAGGTTTGGCAATATCAACGAACGTCGTAATCAGCTTCATGAAGTAATTCGCCTTTCGGGGATGAATCTCATCATTGACGATACGGATCATCCATTAATTATTAAAGTAGCTTCCATTCAGGCGGCTCGTATGCAAGTATATTTCATTGATAATGAAGAGTATTTTCAACGTAAGTATACTTTCCGTGATGCGGACGGAGCATTTTATAATGATAATGACGACCGTAGTATCTTTTTTGGGCGTGGAGTATTGGAAACAGTTAAGAAATTAGGCTGGGCTCCTGATATTATTCATTGTCACGGTTGGATGACGGCATTAATTCCGTTGTTAATTAAAACTAGCTACAAAGAAGATCCGATGTTCCATGGTAGTAAAGTAGTTTATTCACTTTATGACGATGCCTTCAGTGAACCCTTTAACAACAATTTTGCAAAGAAGACGTTGATGGAAGGTCTAACGGAATCCGATGTGGCTGATATCAAAGATCCTAACTATGTGAGTCTTACTAAGTTGGCAATGAATTGGTCGGATGCTGTAATTCAGTCAGCGGCTAATATTCATCCTGATGTTGAATCGGCATTCAAGAAACTTTCGAAGCCTACATTGAGTTATCAAAATCCTGAAGAATACGTAGAAGCTTATGATAATTTCTACGATGAGGCAGTGATTGAAGATTCGGTGCTGGCAGAATAAGTTTTTAGCCGTTTGGACGGATAATTCTTTTACTTTCGCCAAATGTTTCTTGTGTTAAATCGCCTATCCTTCTTGTTGAGCGTTATCGCTCTTGTATTACTATCGTCTTGTAACGACCCTGATTTAATTGGTGTGGATTTACAGCCTAGTTCGGAACAGCCGAATGCGGGAGTAGTAGATACTTTTACAATTAATACCTATACAGTGGTAGAGGATTCTCTCGTAATGTGGAGTCCGTTGAAGAATTTACTAGAATCTCCGACTTTATTTCTCGGAAGCCTCGACGATCCGTATGTAGGGAAGTCGTTCGCTGGTTTTGTTTCGCAGATCCGTTTAGGAAATACAATAACTGCTGGAACATTTGCTGGCGTAAGTACCCCTGATTCTATTGTGTTGAGCATGAATATGCGTACCGTGGTAGGCGATTCAAATGCGGTGCATAATATTAGCGTTTATGAGTTAAAACAAGATGTGTACGCCGATAGTTCGTACTATTCAGGTAGAAGTTATGCTAAAGGAGATTTATTAGGGCATGTTCAATTAACTCCTAAGTTATCGGATAGCGTTGTTGTTGGTGGTGTGAAGGCAACTCCACAACTTCGTATGGCACTCGATACTGCCTTTGGTGGAAAATTGATGCGTGAATACTTTGCTAATCCTACAACTTTCTCGAGTAATACTAATTTCCTTTCCTATTTGAAGGGAGTTGTTTTAGTTGATAGTGCAAATGGAACAGGAAGCATTCTTACTATGCCATCAACAAGTAGTTTTCATAAGCTTACTATTTACTTCTCAGGGAATAAATACTATGAATTTTTGATTGACGCCAATGCAGTACGATTCAGCTATTTCAAGCATGATTATCTTCCGTCGAATACTGATTTGACACAAGATAATCAGTTGGTAGTTTCGTCGATGGCGGGATTAAAAGACAGCATTTACATCCCGCATTTGAAAGAATTATACGCTAACGGACCCATTGCTATTAGTAAGGCTGAATTAGTAATTAAGTTATTAAGTGGAACTACAACTAACGGTTTTACTAACCACGATAATCTTTTGGTTTTTGCTAGTGATTCAATTGGGAAAAATACGTCTATTGCTGATGCATTAGAATCTTCCGCCTATTATGGGGGAAGTTTTGATGCTATACATCAGGAGTATAAGTTTAATGTTGGGCGATATGTGCAACAAACTTTAAAGAAAGTCGTAGAAAACGGTGGAAAGGACTATGGCTTATTTATAGCCGCAGCCGGAAGTACCTCTAATGCACGACGTTCTGTTTTGCAAGGAGGCACCATGAAATTAATAGTTACATATACTAAGTTCAATCCATAAATTATGTGTGGAATTGTTGCCTATATTGGGAAGCGTGAAGCTTATCCGATTTTAATTAAAGGACTTCAGCGTCTTGAATACCGTGGTTATGACAGTGCAGGAGTTGCATTGCTTAATGGCGATTTGAATGTTTACAAGAAAGCGGGAAAAGTAAGTGACCTCGCCGAATATGTTAAAGGAAAAAACGTTGATGGGCATGTTGGAATGGGACATACGCGTTGGGCTACTCATGGAGAGCCGAACGATCGTAATGCACATCCGCATTTTTCTCAAACGCAAGAATTTGCAATCATTCACAATGGAATTATTGAAAATTACGCTTCAATAAAAGCTGAATTAATTCAAGAAGGTCACGTGTTTCACAGTGATACCGATACTGAGGTATTGATTCACCTTATCGAAGAAATTTACAATAAAGAAAAAGTTGTTTTAGAAGAAGCAGTACGATTAGCCTTAGGTGAAGTAGTAGGTGCTTATGCGATTGTTATTCTTTCAAAGAAAGAGCCGAACAAAATGATTGCTGCTCGTAAGGGTAGCCCTATTGTTGTAGGTATCGGCAAAGACGAATTCTTTGTTGCTTCAGATGCAACACCTATAATTGAATATACGAAAAATGTAGCGTACCTAAATGATGGCGAAGTGGCTATCATGGACAATGGTATACTAACGGTGAAGACTATAGGAAATGAAATCAAAACCCCTTATATACAAGAACTCGAGATGAAACTTGAGGCATTGGAGAAAGGTGGTTATGAGCATTTCATGTTAAAAGAAATTTACGAGCAACCTCGTTCTATCAACGATAGTATGCGCGGACGTTTCGATTCGAAAACAGGTTCTATCCGCTTAGGAGGAATTAGTGAATTCGATAAGAAGCTTCGTAATGCAAAGCGAATGATAATTGTAGCTTGTGGTACTTCATGGCATGCTGGATTAGTGGCTGAATATCTTATTGAAGATTTGGCACGAATTCCGGTTGAAGTAGAATATGCTTCTGAATTCAGATATCGCAATCCGATTATTAATGAAGATGATGTATTAGTAGCAATTTCTCAGAGTGGAGAAACGGCAGATACATTAGCTGCTGTTGAATTAGCGAAGTCGAAAGGTGCAACTATTTTTGGTGTTTGTAATGTGGTAGGTTCAAGTATCCCACGTGCAACGCATGCCGGCGCATATACTCACGCCGGACCTGAGATTGGTGTTGCTTCAACAAAAGCATTTACGGCTCAAGTTACAGTACTTACTTTGATGGCTCTTCAGTTAGCACATATGCGCGGAACAATTACAGAGTCGCGCTTTCGTCAAGTGTTAAATGAGTTAGAAAATATTCCTGCAAAAGTCGAAATTGCATTAAAATCTAATGAGCAAACGAAAGTTATTGCAGAGAAATATAAAGACGCTAAAAACTTCCTTTATTTAGGACGTGGTTACGGATTCCCAGTTGCTCTCGAAGGTGCTTTAAAGTTAAAAGAGATTTCATACATACATGCTGAAGGGTATCCTGCAGCGGAAATGAAACATGGGCCTATTGCTTTGATCGATGAAGAAATGCCGGTTGTTGTAATTGCAACGAAACATGGTTCATACGAGAAAGTGGTAAGTAATATTCAAGAAGTGAAAGCACGTAAAGGAAAAATCATTGCAATCGTTACCGAAGGCGATGAAGAAGTGAAGAAGATGGCTGATTTTGTAATCGAAATTCCTGAAACCGATGAAATCTTAGTACCACTTGTTAGTGTTATTCCATTGCAATTATTAGCATATCATATCGCTGTATTGCGCGGTTGCAACATAGATCAGCCACGCAATTTAGCGAAGAGCGTAACGGTTGAATAACCTTCATAAAAAGCTTCTGTAATAAATTACTTTTTACTTGAAGCCTTTATTTTAGAAAAGGCAAATTCACGATTTGAATAAGCAGATTTATTTTGAGGATCTAATTGTATTGTCTTTGTGAAATCATCTGCCGCTTTTTCCCATTGGTTTGTATTTCCATAAACTAATGCTCTGCTATAAAATAAGTTGGAATTGTTTGGCGTTGTTTCAATTGCTTTAGAATAATCTGAAATTGCTTCCGTATACATTTTTTTATTGGCATATAACATTCCACGATTATAATACAATTCAGGTCTCGGCAAAAGTGAAATTGCTTTTGAATAATCGGCTAGAGCGTTATCATAATCATTTAAATAGTAATAACAGACTCCACGGCCGTAGTATGCATCAGCATATTTTGAATCTACTTCAATAGCTAAAGAGTAGTTTTCCATTGATTTCTGCTTCTGTCCAATTGCCCAATAAGCAATTCCTAAATTATAATATGCTGCTGCATGATATTTAGGATTGATTTCATTTGCTTTAGTGAAATCAAGTATCGCGTTATCCCATTGTTGTTTGTTTCCGTAAGCATATCCACGATTAATATACGGACGCGCTTTATGAGGTGAATTTAAAATTGCATCAGACCATAACGTGAATTCATCCTTCCATACATTGTTTCGTTGATGAGCAAGAACCGCATTGCTGCCAATTATTAAAACAAAAAGTAGTATGGCCATGTTCTTGTATTTATACCAGAGGAAATGATAAATACCAGAGGCAAGAATAATGAAAAATCCAAAAGAGGGCAAATAAGTTCTATGTTCAAATACGATATCTGAAATAGGAATAAAGCTCGATTCTATTGATATGGTTAAGAAAAACCAAAGAATGCCAAATGAAAATATTCTGTTTCTGTTGTATAAATAAATGGAAAGGACTAATAAAGATAAAAGTAGAATCCCATTGATCATTGTTGGGATTTCAAATAAACTATTGGAAAGCGGAAAATCGTAATCTATATTTTGATGTATCGGAATAAATAGTAATTGTATGTACTTAACGATAACACTTAATTGAGTGAAAAAATAATTTGTAGGGGTTATTGTGAAGGTATTAAAGGTAGTAGGTGGTAATGGTTTAAAAATACTGAAAGAGAAATTGAAAAGCACGAATACGATCATTCCCAAAAATCCTAAAACTAGCAATAGTATTTTATAGTTGAATTTAATGGTTATTTTATTTTCGTTAAAAAAGAACATTTCGATTAATAATATAGCAAGGGGAAGGGTATAGGCATTTTCTTTTGAATGTATTGCAAATAATGCTGCCAAAAATGAACAAGCAAATAGCCAATACTTTCTTTTTTCATTTGTCAAGCGTGCTTTCATAAACAATGCAACAGAAAGAAAATAAAATAGTGCAACCATGGATGCCATCCGTTGAACAATATAAGTTACTGCTCCGGTTGCTAAAGGATGTGAAACGAAAAATAAAGCGGTTAGTAAAGCGATTGATGATGCATGGCGAGTTAAAGTATTATTTTTTAAGCCTGGAGATAAAAATAAAAGTTGTGTCATCCAAAATATAAGGCATGCATTTATTAAATGGATAATCACATTCACAAAGTGATAACCCCAAACATTTAATTGACCAATTTTATAATTAAGAGCAAATGAATAAAAAGCAATAAATCGTGAATGATTAATTTCCCACATTGCTTTAATATTTGAAAGACTTTTTATTGCTTCATTTTCGATGATATTGTGTTTATCATCAAATTGGAATGAACAATTGAAGCAATTAGAATAAATTAAAAGGCCTAAGAAAACGATAGAGAATATGCTAGTCAAAATAAATAACGTGTTGTTATTTTCTTGTTTTCTTGTTTTTTTATTCTCTTTTGGAGATATTACTTTATTTGATTTTGCTTTGTTCATTTTTAATTATATCAGAGGTATTCATTAAACACTTGGCTTAGATAAGTTAAAAACACAATTGGTTATATTTTCCAAACGTGCTATTAAGTATTGGATTTGTTTTTAGGATAGTTGTTTACATCAAATGCCAATCCGGATAGTAATAGTTGAAATCCAAGTATGATAAGTAAGGTGGGAAGTATTACGGTACCTGTTGGTGCACCAATACCTAATTTATCATACTCTTCAAATTTAAGCAAACCAAAAACAAATCCATATAAAAAAATCGGAATCCCTGTAAGCAGATATAGCGATCCAATATTAAAGTCGAATAAAAAATACTTTAACAAAATTCTACGTAAGAAAGTAACGAAAAGTTTAGGTGGAAATTCAAATAATGTCTTGGTGCTCGATAATCCTGAAACTTCATCAGCATAACGCGCTTTCATTGGAACATCAAATATTACAGCATTGCAAAAATATAATTCAGCAATCATAGAGGTTTCAAAATAATAGCGCCTATGAAGTTTATTAAAATTTATTTCTTCTAGTATTTCATTCTTGATTGCCGTAAATCCATTTGTTGGATCAAATATATTCCAATAACCAGATGCTGCCTTTATTAAAAAACTCAGACCTAAATTACCGATTCTTCTTCCAACAGGCATTGCTTGAAGAGCTTTTAAATCACGAAATCGATTTCCTTTTGAAAAATCAGCTTTTCCTGATAACAGCGGTTGTATTAATTTTTGAATATTTGCAGAATCCATTTGTCCGTCGCCATCCATCTTAACAGTAATATCTGCACCTAGTTCCAATGACTTTTTATAACCCGAAATCAGGGCTCCGCCAACACCTTGATTTGATGTATGCGATACAATATAAATTTTTGAATTTTTTAAGGCGAGTTCTTCAAGAATTGTTTGCGTCGAATCTGTTGAACAATCATTCACAACTATAATATAATTAATTAGAGACGGAAGTCCATTGATTACCTCTTTAATATGCTTCGAAACATTGTAACAAGGAATGGCTACACTTATTTTTGTATCGTTATTGATATTCATCCAGTAGGTAGGTGTTTATGCAAATGTATACTATTTCTAAATTATAAGAGAACCGATAGGAGGTTCAATTTTGATTGGTAATAATGAATTTTTGTTTTGTATTTAAATAAATAGACTAATTATAAACAAGTTAATAAATGATTGCAGAAATGTGATTCAACGATTGATGTGGGGCGATGATTTTTATACTAACAATTTATTCGCTACTGTTATTTTGCTTTTTATGGCTTTAATTTATCGTAAGCTGTTCATCATATTTTGATATTTTACCACTTCATCATTTTTACCTATTGCATGGTTGGCATCGGCTAATACGCCAATAATTTTCTTAGATTGAGGATCAATTTTAAGTCCCATTGTCCCAAACGCTATAGCCGAGTTATACTCTTTATTTAAGAAATACATAGCAGATATCGTTTCTAGCAACGTTACATTCTTTGGTTCGTATTTAATGGCTTTTTTTAGAATATCAAATGCATCAAACGAATTGTTGCGTTTAAAATAACTCAAGGCTAAATTAGTCGAAGCTAAATTATTCATTGGATTATATTTTAATGCATTCTTATAATTAGTTTCAGCGCTATCTATCATTTTTGAAACTTCGAATTGAGTTGCTTTTTTAAAATAAACAGCGGAAATGTTCAATTCAATGGGGGGCTGTTTTGCATTTAATTTTTTCGATTCATTGAAATAGTAAATAGCTGAATCTAATTGATTGGTTAATTCAAATACACAGGCAAGGTTAGTAACTGACAAGAAATTTCCTGGTAATATAGCTATACTCTTTTTAAATTCGGTCAAGGCTTTTGCAGAATAATTGTTTTCGTTCGAATAAGTATTGTTATCTTTTGCCAATTTCCAATATTCTTGACCTAAATTGTAATGCGTTTTACTGCTGTTGGGTGAGGTAATTATTCCTCTTTCGAATAATGTTAAATTGTTTTTCCAATAACTCGCTCCCTTTATAGTAATTACAGAAAACACAATAATAATTGTTAAAAATAGCTTTGTACTTAACAAACTAGT
>CAIRUC010000129.1 GCA_903881665.1 uncultured Bacteroidota bacterium
CAATTATATTAGTACTTAAAGTAAATAAAGTTTTAGCGTCGTTAAAAATTGAAGATGGTAAATAATTTTCATTGTAATTATTTAATTCATGTTTCCATAAGATCATCCATCCATGATGTTGTAGGCGGTCTTGTTTTTTCATCATGGTATTTGATTCTTTAATAATATTTCTAAGTTTCTTTACTTCTTTTGAGCTAACACATTTGTTTTTATCTATTATTAAAATCCCATCGAAATCACTATAGTTTGTAGCGGAATTGTCAGCAATACTTCCTACTACTATGGCTTTTTCAATTGCCATGTGATTGTTTGTTTGTAGGTATTCTATTATGTCAATTGCTGTTTGATTATTTGAATTGTAAATAGGACATTCTATTTTTTTGCTTTTTCCTTGATTCGAAGGTTTCTCAATTTTGTTGATAGCGATAGGAGGGTTGATTATTATTTGGCTAAACCGACCCATTATTATGCTTATTACATACGATATTTTGTTGTAATATCCATTGTTGAGGTATTGTTTAAGCTGATCTCTCATTTTTCAATAAACGATATTACTTTTTTTACTTGTTTAGTAAATGTATTTTGCAAAACTAATTCTCTAGCTTTTAATCCTTTTTGCTTTGATTTTTCACTATTGTCAATGGCTTTTTTTATAGTATCGGCTAATGAATTTTCGTTTTCAGGTAATGCAAACCAGCAGTTATTTTCATTTAACAATTCAGCTGTAGGTGGGTAGTTTGGAGTTACTATTGCATTTCCACTTAGCATGTATTCGCATATTTTATTGGGAAGATTGTATTTTATGTCATGACCTTGTTTAGTGTAATATGATAATAAAACATCTGCACTGTTTTGATAATGCTTAATTATTCTATAATCAGATATGTATCCGGTAAAAATCACGTTTTTTATTTGTTCTAATTCACATTTTTTTTTCCAATACTTTACAGCTTCGGGTTTCCCACCAGTAAATAGAAAAACATAGTCAGCGCAAATTTTAGCAGCTTTTAGTATGTATTCAGTTTCGAGATTATAGTCAATAGCTAATTTTCCTGTGTAAACAATTAATGGATTTTTGTTATTGTTTAGATTTGTGATTTTTCTCGAATCCTCTTTATTTACTATTTCTAAAGCTTGTTCTACTGTAATTGGATTTGAGGTGGTGGTGGTTTTATTTTTAGGGTATCCACTTATTTCACATAGGTCGTTTAATATGGATTGGTTTGTCGAAATTATGAAATCACATTTACGATAGGCATTTAAATAGCTTTTTCTTTTTTTTAAATCGTGAGCCCAATATACAGCGTTGATATTTTTAAGTAATATTTTTGCTATTAATAGGGGGTATAGTAATGGGATACTTCTTGAAATAATTGTTGTTTTTGTTCCTTTGGGTAACGATTTAATTATTTTCTTTATCTCAATATAAATTTTAATAGATATTTTTAGGGTATTCCATTTCCCATTTACATCATTTTTGAAATTTGTTGAAAGGTAGTGGATGTTTATTTTATTAGAGATGCCATAAATGGAGCAAACATCTTCTTTTTTTATATTATCTTCTCGTTCAACAAATGGTACAATCAGATGAAGTTCTTTGTTGTTCTGAATAAATCCATCGCAAAATCGAACATCACTCACCTGATTAGTTCTTGGGCGCAGTATGTCGTATGGCGATATGTATATGTATACAGTATTCAATTATTTACTTATTATGGCGGCTCCACCTTTATTAAACTGCAATGCACTTAATTTATTTTTATACACATATTCAGCAAATGCTACATTTTTGTGAACATCATCGCTTAATAATAACCCGCCATTTGTAATGTAGGGGTGTGATGTTTCGAATTCATATTTCATATGCTCATAGCTGTGGTCACTATCATGAAAGAAAATATTAAGCGTTCCAATTTCTTTTAAAATTTGGGGAAGTAAAATTTTGGCATCGCCTAAGTTTAATTTCCATCGTTCCTTCAGTGTTTCAGGAACCATCCAACCAGTTGTTGGTTGATCTTTGAAATTATAATCGCTATTGGTATCATGATTTGGTAAATCTATGCTATAAAGAGTTCCTTTATTGTTTTTCTTTAAGGCATTCAACATTATCCATGACGAATATCCGTGAGCTACTCCTGTTTCAATTACTGATTCTGGTTTTATTACTCTAATGCAGCAGTAAATCCATTTGCCAAAAGAGGTATTTAGGTTGTTTCCTACAATGGTTTGGAAATTGTTTTCGTTTGGCGCAATTAATTCATTGTTGTTAAGTTCTTTTAATGCTTCCTTCCATGGCTTTAAATCTGCGTTTTTACCCCATAGATGTTTTACGCTGTCAAGTATTACAGCTTCATGCATGGCTGATTTATTGCCTAACTTGAATTTTAACGCTGCTAGTGGATTTCTAATGGCAGCAGCAATTGCACTTGAGTTTTTTATTGACATAAGTACTTAGATTGTTGAAAAAGTTAATTTTATTTCCGAGTTGATTTTTCTTTGAGAGTAATATACAAAGTAGAATGTTGTTACTAAATTGGCAGCTAATAAACCAATGGCAACTCCGTTTGCGCCATACATCGGGGTTAGCTGCCAAGCTAGTATAATATCAATAATAATTGCAATAACATAACTTCGTAATCTTAGAGAGGTAAGACCGAGGCCTTGAATTAAAGGTAAACACCAGAAAAATACGGAACCCTGTACAGCTCCAATAAAATGAATGAAGAATGTACTAGCCGCAGCTCTGAATTCTTCACCATAAATAAATGTAATAATATGATCTTTAAATATGAACACGATGATTGTAAAAAAGGCAACAGGAATTAAAGCCAACTTTGTTATTTTCCCTAGCATTAATTTTAGTTCTTTGAATTTTTTTTGTGATACTAAATGTGCAAGCTGTGGGTAAATTGATGTTACTAATGGATCTGTTACTGTTAATATTGCATATGCCAATTTTTTCGAAACACTATATAAACCAACCGCCGCATGACTACCCCATAAATTTAATAGTAATACGTCACCTTGATTTAAAAATGTTTTCAAAGTATTTCCAAATGAATTTCCTACTATGAAGTTGCTTATTTCTTTGTAATGCAACTTTATGATATTTATTTTGGTTGATAAGTGGTTTTTTAATTCTTTTCTTAATTCATAAAATACAGCAATATTGCAAATTGTTGAATTAATTAACTTTGAAAATACAACTGAATAAAAGAAATAATTCAAGTTATTATGAAATAAATAGATGCATGTAGTTATAGTAATAAATTCAAATGTATCCATGCTCATTTGAACAATAGAGTTTAATTTAAATTTATAATAAACTTTAAGCGCCGCTCTTCCTATATTATCTAGAAATGCAATTCCGTTAATAGCAGAGTAAAGTATGATGAATTTTTGAAGTCCTGGAATGTCGAAGAAATAACCGTAGGTGAAATGCGTTAGTATGCTAATTATAATTACAGAAGCTACTGCTGATAACATGCTTGCAGCAATTCCTGCTTTTAAAAAACTTACTAATTTGTCATGGCGATTTTCTGAAATAAACTGTGATCCATACTTGATTATTCCAAGTGGGACGTTTAATTTCAAAATTTCTTGAACCGTAACTACGAAAGCAATAATTACGGTATAGATACCCAGTATTTCGGCACCTAATCCACGAGCAATTACAATTGATCTAAGAAATGCTAATCCAACTCCATAAGTATTGGCAATAAATACCCATGAACTGTTTTTGAAAAGTGTTTTAGATTCTTTATCGAATAGTTCGCTTATTTTCTTGCTAAGTCGTTTTTTCATCGACTATGGGAGGTTATATCATCCTCAAATTATGCTTTTGAGGATGATTTTTTAAAGATTCTTTTGAATATACCTTTAATTCCACGTTCTTGTTTATCTTCTTCGTAGTAGCCGTATCCATAACCATATCCATAACCATATCCATAACCATATTCGTAACCATAACCATAATTTCTGTTAGCTGCTTTAATGGCATTGAATACAATACATACGTTTTTAAGTTTACCTTCTTGATAAATTTTATTTACATAATTAAGGTGATGTTTACGTGTTACTCGTTGACGTACAACATATACGTTTATGTCGGTATATTTTGATAGAACCATGGCATCGGTAATTAATCCGATTGGTGGTGTATCGAGTATGATGTAATCGTAGTTTGCTTTTAAATATTCAAATAACGTATCCATCTTTGGTGAAATAATTAACTCAGATGGGTTAGGCGGCTTAGGTCCTGATAAAATAATATCAAGGTTAGGAATCGTTCCGGAATTTTGAATAATTTCTTTTTCTGTGGCTACTCCAATTAAGTAATTACTTAATCCTATTTCACTTACAAAGTCAAAACCAATTGTGATTTTCGGCTTTCTTAAATCGCATCCAACTAGAATGGTTTTTCTTCCCGACATCGCCATCATTGCAGCGAGGTTAATAGAACAAAAACTTTTTCCTTCTGATGAAATTGAAGAAGTAAGTAAAATTGTGCATTGCGTTTTGCCTTGATTAAAATATTGTAAATTAGTTCTGATCGACCTGAAAGCTTCCGAAATATGGGAGTTTGGTTTTTCTGATACAACTACATTTGATTTTGATGCACTTAATCCAATCATTCCAATAATTGGGATGTTTGTTTTTGCATCTAAATCGTTTCTGTCAACAATTCTATCATTTAGAGCTGCCCTTAAGTAAATAATGATTGCAGGTATTAATAATCCTAGTAATATGGCTAATGAATAACTTAAACTTTTTACTGGTTTAAGTGGTTTTATAAATGTTCGTGCAACGTCAATTACTCTATTGTCGGCCGTAGTAGACGCCAATAGAATGGCTGTTTCAGCTTTTTTCTGTAATAAATAAGAATATAATTGTTCTTTAATATTAGAACCTCTTAACATGGATTGAAGTTCTCGTTGCGCGCCTGGCAATAAACGTAGCTTTCCTTGAACTTCTGATTTTTGACTTACCGCTTCTTGTAAAGATGCACGTAAACCACTTCTTAGTGATTTAATGTTTTCGAGTAACGATGCCTTGGTATTTGAAATTTCGGTATTCAAACTTACCATGATCGGATTGTCAGCTTTTGCTAAATTGGCTTGTGATTTTTTCTTGTTCTCAAGTTCATTTAGTTTAAGCACTAAGCTTTGTAATAAAGGATCTTTTACTAAAATACTAGCTGGAGATATATTTCCAGTTAAGTTTTTGTTGTCAGTAGTTACGTATTTTTCTAAGTAGTCTAGAAAGCTTTGTTGTACTTGTAATTCCGAAATTTGAATGTCAAAATTCTTAATGCTTTCTAGAAACGAATTGGCTTCAATCGATAAATCGGTGATTCCTCTGCTAACACGGAAATGTTCTACGTTATTTTCATTAGCATCAATTTCACCTGTTAATAATCGTAATTGCTCGTCAATGAAACTCAATGTGTTTACAGCATATTCGTTTTTTACTTCTATTCCTTTTTGAACATATAATGCACAAAGTTTATTTAGAAATGCTTCGTTTTTCGAAGGCGTAGCCCCTTGTATTGAAAGCTGAAGCATGGAGGCTTGCTTACTTATCGGATCTGCTTTTAATGCAGATTGATATAGATCGGTTAGTGCGTCTTTGTCGGAGATGCGAATTGAGAATTTACGTTTATTGTATTTCGCATCGTCATACGGATTGTTGTGGAAATATGGAGTTGCATCTACCGAAAAAATCCCTAATTTGTTGCTTATTTTTCGTCCGAATAAGTAGTATCCTATATGTTCTGTGGATCCGCTTCTAAACTTAAGTTTATACTTATTTGAGTTTATTACTTCAAGTTCTATTTTAGTACTGTATGCGAGTGTATATAAGGTATCCTCTTTTAAACGAATTGGATTTTCTGCATATACTTCAGTTGTTTTTACATCACCTATTAATGAGTAGCTTTTGTATAGTTCTAGTTCTTCAATCGTTTTTGAAATTAATAATCTCGATCTTAAAATTCCAATTTCATTCTCAATTCCGCCTTCGTTATTGAAAGCATCTAATTGAGTTAATAAATCGGTACTGTTAATGCGTTGCTTATCGTCTTTTATTAATACAGTGCAACTTGTATAGTACACACGGTCGGCATACCAATTGTAAAAGTAGGAAGTTACTAAAGCAATACTTAATGTATATACATATAGATACCAATAACGCAAAATGTATTTGTTAAACAACTGACCGAAATTAATTTGGCCGTTGTTGTCGTTTTGTTGCTCGTTAGGGTTGTTCGGGTTCGAAACTTTGTATTCGTTCGGATTTGAATCGGGATGATGGTTCATAATTCGCAGTTGTTAATAGAAAGTAATAAATTAGCGGTTAAGTAGAATGAATGCGAACAAGGTACCTAGACTTAGTATCATTGGAGCAATTCGATAAAAGTTATCTGATTGTGCTAATTTGTCTTTAATTGGCGGAACATATAATATATCATTTGAATGTAAATCATAATACGGAGCTGAAAATAAATCACGACGTGTTAAATCGATTTTAGTATATGTTTTAGATCCATTTAATTCTCTAATTATTAAAATATCTTTACGATTTCCAAATATATTTAAATCACCTGCCATACCTATAGCTTCTGGAATCGTAATTTTTTCATTAGTTACTGAAAATACACCAGGATGCGTTACTTCTCCTAGAATAGTGACTTTGAAGTTTTCAAAATAAAGCCTTACACTTGGTGATTGCAGGTATTGTTCTAATCGTTTTTGTAAGGTGTCACGAGCAATCGTGGTGGTTAATCCGGCAATTTTTACTTTGCCAACTAATGGCATTTCAATATTTCCGTTTACGTCTACCATATATCCCACATTTGGCCGGGTAGAGTAGCTGTCACCAAAATCAGGGCGTTCCGATTTTGAAATCGTGTTGAAGAAACTACTTGCTTCTTGACTTAAACTTGATACATAAATTGATAGGATGTCGTTGGGTTGAATTACCGCTTCGTACATCGAAGTTTTCAAATCATGTGTTTTGTCGAAATTTGGATAAGATACTTTTTGGGCAGAAGTGTCTCTTGTTGCCTGAAAGTAAGTAACATCTTTGACGTGACGGCATGAACTAAAAGTTAATGCTAATACTGTCAAAATCAATAGATAAGGCGCTTTTCTCATAATTGTAAATTTAGATAACCTAATAGGCTTTTTAGACCTTTTCGGGGTGTTTCACGGAGTCGTTATACTAAGAAGTGCTTATACTTGTTTCAATATTATACTTGTATAACCTAAAATTTTAAAAATAATTAATTTGACTTTCTGATTTTACTCATTTGCTCATGCATTTTGTAAAGCGTATTTTAGCCAATTGCAATCAAACCTCAAATATAGGTATGGAAACAACTCTATCAGTAGAAGAATTAAATAAACGTGAAGCAGAGTTCGATGCTAAAATTGCGTCCGGAATTACCATCGAACCTAAAGATTGGATGCCTGAAAGGTACCGCAAACAATTGCTGCGGATGATGTCTCAACATGCTCATTCTGAGGTTGTTGGAATGTTGCCTGAAGGAAATTGGATTACACGCGCTCCGTCATTAGCCCGTAAAGCTGTTTTGTTAGCAAAGGTTCAAGATGAGGCGGGTCATGGCTTGTATATTTATAGCGCGGCCGAAACTTTAGGTATGGATCGATCTGAAATGATTGATCAGTTGCTTTCTGGTAAGGCTAAATATTCCTCAATTTTCAATTATCCAACTTTAACTTGGGCCGATATTGGTGCTATTGGTTGGCTCGTCGATGGTGCTGCAATTGTAAATCAAACCGTTCTTGCTAAATGTTCTTATGGTCCTTATGCAAGAGCGATGCTACGTATTTGTAAAGAAGAGAATTTTCACAATAAGCAAGGCTATCAAATTATGGCTTATTTAATGCGCGGAACGAAAGAACAGCGTGAAATGGCCCAAGATGCAATGAATCGTTTTTGGTGGCCATCTTTAATGATGTTTGGTCCTTCTGATACGAATTCGCCGAATAGCGGCGACTTAATGAAATGGAAGGTGAAGCTGCATTCAAATGATGATTTGCGCCAACGTTTTATCGATCGCACCGTTCCTCAGGCTGAGGCTATAGGATTAAGAATTCCTGATGAGAATTTGAAATTTAATGAGTCTACTCGTCATTACGATTTCGGTGAAATTAATTGGGAAGAATTTAAACAAGTGGTTAGCGGTAATGGTCCTTGTAATAAATTAAGAATGAAACAACGTGCCGACGCTCATACGAATGGCGCTTGGGTTCGTGAAGCAGCAGCAGCTTATTCTGCAAAAAAAGCAGCTTCAAAAAATTAATAATTTTAGAGCTTAAAACTACAGAAAATGTCAGATAATAATCACCAATGGCCTATTTGGGAAGTGTTTATTCAGCCGAAAAATGGTTCGGCTCACGAACATGCGGGTAGTGTTCACGCTCCTGATGGAGAAATGGCGTTGCTGAATGCTAGAGATGTGTATGGTCGTCGTTTAGAGGGGGTAAATATGTGGGTTGTTCCCGCTCTCGCTATTGTAGCTTCTACTCCCGATGATGTGGGGCCTTTCTTTGATCCTGCGAATGATAAAATGTATCGCTGGCCCAATTATTTTAAAACTCCGGAAGGAATTAAACAGATCTCATGAGTTCTAAGAA
Source organism: uncultured Bacteroidota bacterium (assembly GCA_903881665.1). Taxonomy (GTDB): domain Bacteria; phylum Bacteroidota; class Bacteroidia; order AKYH767-A; family OLB10; genus CAINEC01. The sequence goes on from CAIRUC010000129.1 coordinate 8,661, forward strand.
TGCACTTATTGAATATTGCTTAAGAATAGCTGATAATTCTAGTATTCTTGCTCACCGTTTGTCGGAATGGAGCGGTCATGGACCTATTTTAGAGGAAGATATTGCGATGAGTAATATGGCACTCGATTTAATTGGACAGGCCCGTGGATTTTACGCCTATGCTGCTACGTTAGAAAATAAAGGTCGTTCTGAGGATGACTTGGCTTTTCGTCGTGATGCTCGTGAATTTGTTAATCGTAATCTTGTTGAACAACCCGATCATAAAGATTTTGGTACAGCAATAATGCGTTCATTTTTATATAGCTGCCTTTCTTATCTGCAGTTTCGAACACTTATGAATAGCAATGACGAAACAGTGTCGGGTTTATCTGCTAAAGCGATTAAGGAGGTTATTTATCATGTTCGTCATTGTGGCGATTGGATTGTTCGACTTGGTGATGGAACGGAAGAAAGTCATCAACGAATTACTGATTCGCTTAATGACTTGTGGATGTATACCAATGAGTTGTTTGAACAGAATGAGGTGGACGCTATTTTATTGAATGATGGAGTAGGTGTTGATTTGACTTTATTACAACAAGATTGGTTGAATTTGGTGAAAGAAATTTTTTCTCAAGCCCAATTAACAATACCAGATGTTGGAGGTTATCAATCTTCTGGAGGAATCAAAGGTCTTCATACCGAGCATTTAGGTTTTATTCTTGCAGAAATGCAGTTTTTGCCTCGTGCTTACCCAGATGCAATCTGGTAAGATGTTTTTAAAATGACTATTTCGAAACAAGCTGTTTGGGAAATGCTGAATTCAATTCCTGATCCCGAAGTTCCCGCTATCAGTATCGTTGAATTGGGTGTTGTTCGTGATGTGAATTTGGAAGGGACTTCCGTTGTGGTTGATATGACGCCTACCTATACCGGATGTCCTGCTATGAAAATGATGGAAGAGCAGGTAAAGGCTAAATTAATTCTGGAAGGATTCGAGGTGAAAGTAAATATTGTTTTCAAGCCGGCCTGGACGACCGATTGGCTGAGTGATGCTACTAAGGAAAAATTACGTGCTTACGGCATTGCTCCTCCCGAGAAATTATCGTTCGAAAATCTACATCCTTTTGCAAAATCCGATAAAGGTCCGTTAAAATGCGCTTTTTGTAGATCTGAAAACACTTCTCTTACAAGCCAGTTCGGATCAACAGCATGTAAGGCGCTTTATTTCTGTCACGATTGCTGTCAGCCTTTCGAGCATTTTAAGTGTCATTAACAGAATTTCATTTTCTCTCGTTTCTCTTCTTCTTTTTAGTTTACTTTGCAGTAAAGATTACTGTAAATGAGCTCAATAATTTCGTCTATTGAAAATGGTGTAGGAATTATCCGTTTTAATCGCCCCGATAAATTTAATAGCTTTAATCGTGAGATGGCTTTGGCATTACAAGGTGTTCTTGATGATTTTGCCGCTGATAAAACTGTTCGTGCTTTATTAATTACGGCAGAAGGTAAAGCATTTTGTGCAGGACAAGATTTGGCCGAAGCTATCGATGATTCTGGTCCAGGAATTCAACGCATCGTTCGCGAACACTATAATCCGATTATTAAAAAAATCCGATCAATTGAAAAGCCAGTGGTATGTGCTGTAAATGGAGTGGCTGCCGGTGCCGGTGCTAATATTGCTTTAGCTTGTGATATTGTTTTGGCTGGAAATTCAGCTTCTTTTATTCAAGCATTTAGTAAAATCGGATTGGTACCCGATAGTGGCGGAACTTTCTTTTTGCCGCGATTGATAGGCTTTCAAAGAGCTTCTGCGTTAATGATGTTAGGTGATAAGGTGTCGGCTTCTGATGCATTGCAAATGGGTATGATTTATAGAGTGTATGATGATGCACAACTTTTAAATGAATCGATGGCTATAGCAGTAGTATTAGCAAATATGCCTACAAAAGGAATCGCGCTAACAAAACAATTAATAAATGAGTCAATGTTTAATAATATTGATGCTCAGCTCGATAAGGAAGAACTGCTGCAAGCTGCTGCAGGAAAAACATACGATTATCAAGAAGGTGTGAATGCATTTCTTCAAAAAAGAAAGCCGGTTTTTAAAGGTGAATAATATAGTATATCCGTAAACGTTATGTTTAAAAAAAATACGATTGTTGGTGTTATTGGTGCTGGTGCTATGGGTAGTGGAATTGCTCAGGTAGCAGCTACTGCCGGCCATACAGTTTATCTCTACGATACAAAAAAAGAAGCCGTCGAAAAAGCACTGTCTACATTGAATGTTACACTGGTTAAGTTGGTGGAGAAGGGAAAGCTAAATGCAGAAGAGGCTGAGTCTATTTTACAACGGATACATCCTGCTTTCGATTTAAAAGAGTTAAGTGCCTGTGGATTAGTAATTGAAGCAATTGTTGAGATTTTAAATGTTAAAAAGGAATTGTTTTCATCTCTCGAAAATGTTGTTTCTGATACTGCGATTTTAGCTTCTAATACGTCTTCACTTTCTGTTACTTCAATTGCTGCAGCATGTAAAAATCCTTCAAGGGTTATCGGGTTACATTTCTTTAATCCTGCTCCTTTAATGCCTTTAGTTGAAGTGATTCCTGCTGTTCAAACGCAAGAAGATTTAGCGTCTTATTGTAAAGAATTAATGTTGCAATGGAAGAAAATTCCCGTGGTGACAAAAGATACTCCTGGTTTTATTGTTAATAGAGTGGCGCGCCCATACTATGGCGAAGCATTGCGTATATGCGAGGAAGGAATTGCTGATATGGCTACTATTGATTGGGCATTAAAAGAAAAAGCAGGATTCAGAATGGGACCATTTGAACTAATGGACTTAATTGGTAATGATATTAATTATACTGTTACCGAAACTGTATGGTCTCAAATGTATTTTGATCCTCGATATAAACCATCTTTGATTCAGAAAAAAATGATGGAGTCGGGTCGGTTGGGTCGTAAAACAGGATTGGGGTATTTTTCATATGCCGAAGGTGTAGTGAATCCTCTTCCAAGTAAAAATGATGCATTAGCAACTGCTATTGTTAATCGTGTTGTAGCAATGCTCATTAATGAAGCGACCGATGCCTTGTATTATAATATTGCTTCTGCTTCAGATATTGATCTTGCAATGACCAAAGGAGTGAATTATCCTAAAGGACTTTTTCTATGGGCCAACGAAATTGGTATAAGTGAAGTGTTAAATATTTTGGATGCATTATATAATGAATATCATGAGGATCGCTACAGAGCTTCTGTGTTGTTAAGAAGAATGAATAGTGAGAATAGTAAATTTTATAGCTAATGGATTTGTTTGCGGCCAAGGCATCTTACTTGTCTCCTTTGGGATGGATCAATGTTACTGTTGAAGAGGATGCAGTAACAGAGCTTTTGTTTAGTGATCATCCGTTCAAACAAAATACTTTTGTGAGTGATGTTTTGATTGCTGCTATTCGTCAGCTAGAAGATTATTTTATCGGAGTTCGTAATGATTTTGAATTGAAATTAAATCCGCGCGGTACTGATTTTCAAATTAGAGTATGGCAGGAGCTATTAAAAATACCCTTTGGGAAAACCCTCAGTTACCATGAATTGTCTGCGCGTTTGGGTGACGAAAAATCAATTCGTGCAGCAGCAACAGCCAACGTGAAAAATCCCATAGCGATTATAATTCCATGTCACAGAGTTATTGGTAGTAACGGGAGTCTTACAGGTTATGCAGGGGGGATTGAAAAAAAATCTTGGTTACTCCATCATGAAAAGGGCGTATATACACCAACGTTATTCGAAGATAAAAATACAATTGTTCAATAATGGATGCTAAATTAATTGCCGAAAAAGTAGTAAATAAGATGTTCGATAACGATTGGTTTAGCCAATGGTTAGGCATTGAACGTGTTTTTATTGAACCAGGAAAGTGTGTGCTGAAAATGACAATCCGAAAAGAAATGTTAAACGGATTTGCTATTGCTCACGGAGGAATTACGTATTCTCTTGCTGATAGTGCCTTGGCTTTTGCTTCAAATTCTCACGGTCGTCAAAGCGTTTCTGTCGAAACTTCTATTTCGCATACGGTATCTTTAAAAGAAGGTGATGAAATTATTGCTTCTGCTGAAGAACAAAGCCTCACAAATAAAATTGGCATTTATAATATAATAATCAAAAACAAACAAGGAGTAACTGTCGCTTTATTTAAAGGTGTTGTGTACCGTACTTCAAAGGATTGGTTTCCTCAATAAAAAATAATTATGAAAAACGCATATATTGTGAATGGTGTTCGTACACCGATCGGTAATTTGGGCGGGTCATTATCTTCTGTTCGTGCCGATGATTTGGCTGCATTGGTGCTGAAAAGATTAATCGAGAAAAATAGTAATGTGGATCCTGCTTTAATTACAGATGTGATTCTTGGTTGTGCAAATCAGGCTGGTGAAGATAATCGCAATGTAGCTCGAATGGCCGTTTTGTTAGCCGGACTACCGTATTCTATTCCTGGAGAAACAGTGAATCGATTATGTGCTAGCGGACTTTCTGCTGTTGCTGCTGCTGGAAGATCTATTATGGTTGGTGATGCTGATTTGATGATTGCTGGTGGAGTAGAGCACATGACGAGAGCTCCATGGGTGATTTCAAAAACTAGTACTCCTTATGGCAGAGATGCACAGATGTTCGATTCGAGCTTTGGTTGGCGATTTGTGAATCCGCTTATGAAAGAAAAGTATGGAGTTGATGCAATGGGTGATACAGCCGAAAATCTTGCTTTTCGCGATGCTATTTCGCGTGGAGATCAAGATAAGTTTGCTCTATGGTCGCAACAGAAAGCCGCCGCCGCTCAAAAAGCTGGCGTTTTTGAAAATGAAATAGTTGCTGTTGAAATTCCTCACAAAAAAGGGGAGGTTGTTTTGTTTACGCAAGATGAATTTATTAAACCAACAACTACAATTGAAGGTCTCGCTAAACTGAAAACGAGTTTTCGTAAAGACGGTACCGTTACTGCTGGTAATGCTTCTGGTTTGAATGATGGAGCTGCAGCAATTTTGCTTGCTAGTGATGACGGTTTGAAAAGAAATAATCTTAAACCATTAGCTAGAATCGTTTCAACAGGAATTGCTGGCACTGAACCGCGAATAATGGGTATTGGTCCGGTAGAAGCTGCTAATATTGCCTTAAAGAAGGCTGGACTCAATTGGGATAAAGTTGATTTGATTGAATTGAATGAAGCTTTCGCAGCACAAAGCTTAGCTTGTATTCGTAGTTGGGGGCTCGATGATAATGATACGCGCATTAATCCGAATGGTGGAGCAATTGCATTAGGGCATCCTTTAGGGATGAGTGGAGCTAGAATTTTAATGTCGGCTGCTATGCAATTGGCAGAAACAAATAAACGATATGCGGTGGTTACAATGTGTATTGGTGTAGGGCAGGGTTATGCTATGGTAATAGAAAAAGCATAAAAAATAAAAGGAGGCTTCGATGTATTCGAGTCTCCTTTTTAGTATAGGGTAATTTTATTTCGTCATCAATGCTAATTGATGTTTTGATACGTCTTCTATTGGTAAGCTAAAGCTAAAAGCAGATCCTTGTCCTACTATACTAGTCATCCATATGGCACCCCCGTGGGCTTCAATTACTTTCTTCGCGATTGTTAAACCGAGCCCAGTTCCTTTTTCTCCATTGGTGCTTTTAACACTTGTTTTGCTGAATGGTAGAAATAAATTTGGTTGTTCTGAAATAGGAATTCCTTGCCCTTGATCTTTTACTGTGACAACAATTGATGCATTTTGCCAATCTGCATTAATTTCGATATGTGTCCCATTATGCGAGTATTTAATGGCATTAGAAATTAGATTGCTTAAAACTTGTTGAATTTGTATGGCGTCGAAATTTGTTTTCGGACATTTATCAGCAATACTATATTCTAAACTAATTTCTTTTTTATCTGCTGAAATTTTATTTTCATTAATGCTTTGTTGTATAATATCAGTTATTAGTCCGTTTTGTAGTTGCAGTTCCATTGTGCCTGATTCAATTCGTGCTACATCAAGCAGGTTGTTTAATAAGTCAAGCATATGACGTCCCGAACTAATAATAACTTCTAGGTAATTCCTATGCTCCGCTGAAAGATTTTCTGCACTTTCTTGCTCTATAAAACTTGCTAAGGTAAGGATGTTTCCCAATGGATTTCTAAGATCATGTGAAGCGACTCCTAGGAAATAATTTTTCTCTTCATTTAGTTTTGCCAGCTCACTGTTTTTTAATTCTAATTCTTTTTGTTGAGCGTATAATTTAAGTAGTGTTTCAACTTTCGCTTTTGTAATATCAATATCTAATGGCTTAAATAAATAATCAATAGCTCCTTCGGTTAATCCCTGAAGCATATATTTTTTTTCTTTACTAATAGCAGTAACAAATAGGATCGGTGTTTTTTTTGTTCGCTTTGTTGATTTTAGCATATGAGCAACTTCAAATCCATCCATTTCTGGCATTTGAACATCAAGCATTATTAATGATAAATCTTCACTAAATGCAATTTTTAATGCTTCCTCTCCTGAATTAGCTTTGAGAATTATTCTGCCTTCTTCGGCTAAAATACTCTCTAGTGAGTATAGGTTTTCTGGCCGATCGTCAACTAATAATATTTTATGCATTTGATTTTTTTTGTCTTGTGATAAATGTAATACGTGTAGTTGATTAATTTGAACATTATAGTATTGTTCCTTGCATTAATCTATTTTTTGGTAGATTTTATTTGTTTTGTCTATTATTCTTAGCTTTTTGCTTACTTCTAGATTTTCAATTGTTTCTTGCAATCCAATTGCTATTAGTCCACCGGTATGCAAAGATTCGTATAGGTCTTTTGTGATTCTTTCTTTGGCTTCGTCTTTATAATACATTAACATGTTTCTGCATACAATGACGTCGAATTGGGTGAACGTATCGTCTGTTCCCAAAATATGACGTGAGAATTTTATTTTATCATATAGATTTTGTTTAATTACAAAGGAATCTGCAGAAGTGATAATATGTTCTCTTATCGATCCTTGTCCGCCCGATGCTCTATATAATAATTGCATTTCTTGTAAATTCTTGCATTTTAATACTCCTGATTTAGCAATCAATATTGATTCATGACTGATATCTGTTCCTAGAGATTTAAAGTTTAAAGCTATCTTCTTGCTTTGCAATAACAAGGCTAATGAAAATACTTCACTCCCGTTGGCGCAGCCTGGATGCCAAATTTTCAGCATATTTTTATTCGAATACTGAAGGGTGATCTGATTGGTTAATGATTTAAAAAATTCTTGGTCTCGAAACAAGGAAGTTACATGGACGGGTATTTCCTCAATTAGATATTGATTAAAATTGAGATTGTTTACGAGGTAGTCTGTAAATTGTGGCGCACTATAAATTCCTTTGCGCATTGCTATTAATTTAAGTCTTCGGTTAATAAAGGATGGCTTATAACCTGATAGATCTGTATTGTATATGTTTTTGGCGATAGCGATGATGTCGTCGCTCAAAAAATCTTGTTTCATTTTCCGAAAAATGTGTTTGCTTCTTTAACTAATTAATTGATTTGCTATTTCAAATTCTGACAAAGTCTTGGCAGTTGAAGACATGCTTACGATTTTTATAGCATATAGGTTAAGTGCGACTTGCTAATTATTTGCAAGTTTATCGATCGACTATTCGTTTAATTGATTCTGAAATCGAATGGGGTAGTCCAATTGTTATGTTGAACATGCTATTGTAGACTGCTTAAAGCTTTGAAAAACAGTTTTTTAAAATGCCGTAGAAAGGAAGGAAATACATTTCATCTTCCGTTTTTATCGTTGGAAGTAGATTAAAATTTATTTATTGGTTGCAAGAAATTAGAAAGATTGTGTTGTTTCTGCAGGTATTTAAGCAGGTTCGTCTTTAAAATGGATAGCCAATGCCAAAATTAAAGGTAATATCCTTGATTTTGTTAGCTCTGAAAACCCATCTATTTCCTGCGGGCATCGCAGGATCTTTTATTTGTACCGCACCGTCGAGTCGTAAAATGAAGAAGGTAAAATCGGCTCTAATTCCTAAGCCCGAGCCAATTGCGATTTCATTAGGGAAATCTTTCAGTGTTAATATTCCTCCCGGTCGGTCGAGCTTGGTGTTGATGAGCCAAACATTGCCCATATCCGTGAAAATAGCACCTTTTATAAAGCGAAAGACATCAAAACGGTATTCTACATTTCCAGTTAATTTAAATTCTCCAAAGCGTTCAAAATAACCAACACTAGTATTTGATCCTGGTCCTAGTGAGCGTGATCGCCATGCTCTAATATCATTGGGGCCACCCGAATAAAAGGCTTTTTCAAACGGAACAATTTTAGAATTACCATATGCATATCCTAATCCAGATGATACTCGCGCCACTAATGCCGATGCCTTGTTAAATTGCTTGTAAATGCGGCAATCGATATCGGGTCGTAGATATTGCGCGTATCGCACATTTGTTAAGTAACGACTTTTATCTTCTGAAATCTTGAAGAATTCGTCGGGGAGTAATGATAAGCTGTTTCCTGCAAATTCTAAGTTTACTTTGAAATAAATATAATTCCCAATTCGTGATAAATTTTGATTATTGAAAATGTATGAAACGCGGCCATTGGCAATTAACTGATCGGTATAACTCGTTAAAAGATTTATATCATTTAGTTTTATTAATTGATTTTCGAATGCAGAATCTAGATCTACTTTCAAGTAGTTTATTTCAACAGGGTAGAAGTAGAAACGGTTGAACTTTGATGTTCGTTTTGTGTAGTAGTAGGATGTATTAATTAGTCTGCGGAAATATTCAGGTCGACTTTGTACATTATAGCCTAATGAAATGGAGGTGATCGGATTGCTAACTTTTCTTTGGTTTTTAATGGTGAAGGGCCAAAGTGCACGTGGAAAACTTAAGGTTAATTCGGGTCCGAATTCATACGTGTTGAATACTCCAAATTGAGTATTGGTTGTAATGTTATTTAAGTTTCTTTGCACCTCTAAACCGCCTTTGATTTTAAATTCAAAAAGCTCAGCTCCTTTAAACATGTTTTTGTTTCGGTAAACAATATTTCCCGATATTCCAAGGTCTCCTCCGCTGTTCGTTCCTTCTGCTTCTAGCTTGTAATCTTGTCGGTTTTGTGGCGATAATAATACATTGCAGCGGAGCATATTTCTACCCAAGCTGTCTTTTTGGGAAAGCGTTTCATATTTAATGTTTACAAATTTAAATACACCTAAATCGGCAAGTCGCTGGTAAGTGATATCTACATCGCTCTGCGTATATAGAAAGTCTGGCTTAATAAAAACATGCTCTAGTATTCTCGCTGGTTTGTATAAATATTCACTATCGCTATTAGAAATAAATTTATATCCTTTGTACCATAAACTATCGAGATGCTGTGTTTCTTTTACTACGATCGGATCATAGTCCATTTCAATTCTTACTTCTTTTACGATTCCAATCGTGTGTTTTCGGATAGCCTGTACCGATAGTGTGTCGCGTGAGTTAACTTGTGGGTCGGGAACACTTAAAATTATATCAACTTGATTTGATTTTAATCCTGTATCTACAACAAAACGGATGTATTGTGGGTTGAATCCTGAATATCCTTTATTTCTTAAAAATAAACTTAATCGATCGCGTTCTTTTTGTAGGGTTGTTGCCGAATAAATTTCTCCTTTCTGAATTAATGTTAACGAATCAGCTTCCATCACTTGTTTGTGAATTGTGCTGTCGGGAATTTTATAGGATAGATTTCTAAATCGGTAGGGTTTTTCGCAACTAAATTTATAATAAACGTTGGCTCTCTTTTTATGGTAGATCACGGTGTCGCTTACTGTTGCGAGGAAATAACCATTGTTCTGCATAAGTATTTCTAGCTGATCAGCCGATTTATGCATTAGGTTTGTGTCGAGCAGTACTGGCTCTTCGCCTATCGCCAACTTTAACCATTTTTTTATTCGGGTTTCTTTACCTTGATTCGCTAACGTGTAAACACCGAGGTGAAACCTAAATAGTCCAAGTATTTTACGATTTGGTTTTTGCTTAATTACTGCAATGATATTGTCACGATACTCCGACCGGTCGGTTTTAATGATATTTTTGTTGAGCAAATGCTGACCTTCGGGAATGTCGCGAATGCCGGAACAACCGAATAATATGAATGACATCACTGTTAAGGTGAAGATTCCGTGGTATATATTGCGTCGTTGACTATTCTCCATGCAAAGTCTGTAAAAATACAATTCTAGTTAATTCCAATCTCTTATTTATGGCTTCTAAGGCAACAATTAGTTTTCTACGTTCTCTTCAGCAAAAGAAATTCCGTTTGAAGGAACGTGCTTTTGTAGTGGAAGGGCCTAAATTAGTAAATGAGCTTATTCAATCTGATTTCAAAGTGTTGAATGTTTATGCATTGGCTTCATGGATTCCTGATTTAAACATTTTGGTTCCCATTGAGGTGATTTCAGAAAGGGAAATGGAGCAGGTAAGTGCTTTGCAAACGCCTAATAAAGTGCTTGCCGTTGTGGCTTTACCCGAAGAAAGTCAGTCTTTTAATGCTCCGGATGCTGGTCTGCATTTGCTTATTGACCAAATTCAAGACCCCGGAAATTTAGGTACCATAATTAGAATTGCCGATTGGTTCGAATTTCAGTCTGTTATTTGTTCTCTCGATACAGTCGATGTTTTTAATCCTAAAGTAGTTCAGTCTACTATGGGAAGCATTTTCCGAATCCCTGTAAAATATACATCGTTACCCGATGTTTTGGTAAAAAATGCAGAGGGGCACAAATTGTCTGTTTATGCAACTTTGTTGGAGGGGAAGAATTTGTATAGCGAAAGTTTAACTGACAATGGATTGATATTAATGGGGAATGAAAGTCGTGGATTGAATCCAATGCTTCTACCATTCGTAAATAAAGCGATTCGTATTCCTGGTCCAGGCCAAAAAGGAGGGAAGGCTGAATCATTAAATGTAGCGATTGCCGCAGGAGTGGTATGTGCTGAATTCCGACGACAGTTTCCGCTATAAAACACGAAAGCCCCCCATTACGGGAGGCCTCCATCGACTTGGTTGATCGTCAGTTTAATTTCGATGGCACTACCATTTTAAATTCTGGAATTTTTACAAAAAAGAGCTTGTTGTCCATTTGTCGCTCCATTAGGTAGGTGCCAAACATTTTACCGAGTTCGGTATTCAGGTTGCAGCCTGATACATATCGGTATGTCTCGCCAGGCGCGATATATGGTTGTTCTCCAACCACGCCTTCGCCTTCCACTTCACGTCGGGTATTATCTGAATCGACAATGTACCAATGACGTCTTTTCAGACGAATGGCGTTTTCACTATCGTTTTTTATAGTTATTCTATAAGCAAATACGTAATGCAATTGTGCAGGATTGCTATGCGAAGGCTGATAAAATGTCTCCACACTAACTTTTACTCCTGCTGTAATTTCGGTGAATACCGCCATAGTCTTGATTCGTTGATGCTCAAAAATATTGCAGTATTTCATTTTCACCAACAGAATTTGACCAATATGTTTTTTATGGTGGTCAATCTATCGTTTTGAAGGGAAAAAGAAAAACTTAGTTCGAGGTTTTGCGATATCCGGTTAATCGATCGTAGCGCGTGCCAGATTCTCTTGTGTAAAAGAAAATAGTGTAATCGTTCTTGGTTTCGAAGTGTTGGCCCTCCGTTTCTGCAATTTCTGGCTTTTTCGAGTTGTTGGGTACAAAAAGGTATTCGTAGTTGTAATAACCTTGCTTTAAATATAATTCGTTGTAATACTGGTTGTTCTCAGTATCGAATTGCATTTTAGCTTCTGGTACGATTTCCCAATTAGTGAATTGACCATAAAGGTAAAGTTGTCCATTTTCGAAAGGCTCAAGGACGGGAAGTTTGAACTTTACTTTCAAATAGTCGCCTTCTAAATCGCCTTCGCGTCCTTCATATACCTTTATAAGGTATCTGCCATTTATATCATCTTCGGTACTGTACCGTAGGGTTCCTTTTCTTAAATCGGCTTTTAATTCAACTGTGGTAATTTTACTCATAGGATCCATGCTGAACTCTTCAATATATTGTGTTTTGAATCTCGTTGTTCGGATATCAAAATTTCTAAATTCATTGCCTCCTTGAAAAACATTTACATCATCGTAGTTATAATCGAGTTCTTTATCGAGTACAAATTGCGGTTTTAAATCGCTAATAGCCATTGCCTGAACATTATTTTGGACAATTACTAATTGAGCATCACTGTAGGCATTGCCAATTTTTAATGAGCTTGTATTTACTTTTACATCAACTTCCTGGTGACTATTTCTTAACTCAATTTCTGTAGCACGATGTATAGAGGCTTCGATTGAAGCAATATTTTCTACTACCCAGAATCTTCTTGTTAATATAATTTTATCGGGGTCGCTATTGTCGTATACAACCATGATATAGTTGCCTGATATTAATGGATAAAGATTTTCATTCGGAAACTCAAGCGTAAAATGATAGTAGCGTTGAATGGTATTGAAGCTATGTTTGTAGTTGGAAATATGATCGGTAATGAAGCCTCCAGCATAATCGCTTTCTGATAATACCGAAGGTTGCCAATTTTTATCGCAATGAATAATGCGATAACTGTAGTCAATCATCTCATCATCCAAATCGTCGAAAGATAATGTTAATTTGGCGTCACTACCTAAATTGATAACAGGATCCGATAATGGTATTCCTGTTTTTTCAAAGATGATGGTTTTTATGTTTTTGTTATACACATGATTCTCATAGCGCAGAAAAGTGGGATTGTAATAATCGCTTTCCTGTGCTATAACGGGTGCGTATAGCTGAAGTATGAAAATTAATGCGAGTAACGCGTTTTTCATTATTCTATTTCAAGTAGTTTTTCGTAAGTGATTTCCCAATCTGCGGTAGCCAATTTTATTTCTTTTTCGCTAGCGGCATATTTTACTTGCAGTTCCTTGAATTTAATGGCATCTTTAAAAATTGCAGAGTCACTCATTTTTTCTGAAAGATCTTCATGCTTCAGTTTTAGTTTATTAAGATTCTCTTCAAGCTTTTTAACCTGCTGCTCAAGCTTCAGCTTTTCTTTTTTTTTATCGTTTTGCTTTTGCTTTTCAGCAGAAGGCTCCATCTTTTTTTCAACTACGGCAACAGGCTTCGCCGTAGCAGCTTTTAATGCTTGTTTCTCTCCAACTCTTTTCTGTTCTTGATAGATGTCGAATTCGTCGTAGGTGCCTGGGTATTCTTTTAGTTGATAGTTTTCAATATGCCATATTTTATTTGCAATTCTCGATAGGAAATATCGATCGTGGCTTACTACAACGTAGGAGCCTTCATATTTATTGAGTACATCTACAAGTACATTCACACTCTGCATGTCAAGGTGATTGGTGGGCTCATC
>CAIRUC010000130.1 GCA_903881665.1 uncultured Bacteroidota bacterium
CTGTTGAATTTCCATTACATAAAACATTTGTTGTTGATGGTATCGCTATCGTTAATAATGTGGGTTGCGTAATTGTAGCTGTTGTTGATTTCGTACAACCATTCGCATCGGTTGTAGTTACCGTATAGGTTCCCGCTGTTAGATTATTTATTGTTGCAGTAGCGGCACCTGTACTCCATTGATACGTATATGCTGATGTTCCACCAGATGCTAATGCTGTTGCGCTGCCTGTTGCATTTCCATTACACAAAACATTTGTTGTTGCGGTAATGCTTACCGCTAGTAATGATGGATTAATAACTGTATTTAAAAGTGTTGTTGTACATCCACTAGCAGAAGTTACTGTTACTGTATAGGAACCTGGAGCAAGTCCTGATAAATCTTCAGATGAAGCGCCATTCGACCAAGAAAAAGTATATGGTGTTAAACCTCCGTTTGCTGTTAAATTTATTGAACCATTAGCACTTCCAAAACAAAGTGGATTTGTAATAACGGCGCTTAGTGTTGGCGAACTTGTTACAACAACAGACAATGTAGTTGTTGTTGCACAAACTCCAACTGTTGGAGTAAAAGTATAGGTACCTGAAATGGTATTACTTATTGAGGCGGGCAACCAGCTACCTGTAATTCCATTTGTTGATGTAGTTGGCAAAGTAGGAGCCACAGACCCCGAGCAAATAGGGCCAATAGAATTAAATAATGGAACTATAGGACCATTTACAGTTAACGTTGAACTAGCTGTAGCTGTACAACCACAAGAATTTGTAACAGTAAGCGTATACGTTGTTGTAGAAGTTGGGCAAGCTACCGGATTTAAAATATTAGTTGCTGACAAACCTGTGGTTGGTGTCCAAGCGTAAGTATAAGTACTAGGATTAAAAAAAGTGATTGACCAATTATTAATTGACCCTACATCGCCTGCAGTGTTATCTGCTGCAAATAAATTCCATGTGCCATTCGTTGGCGTACCAGATAATGCTGCGAAATTCCCGGCACCTCCTTCAGGCTTAAAAGTACCAGCAAAGGGTGCTGCACCTGCGGTAATCGCAGTAACTGCTGTTGCGGAAAAACATGTGCCTGCATAATTATTTCCACCACCGCCGTTGTTATTACTTAACAAATAATAGACTCCATTAGGAGCTTGCAACCAAATCTCCAAATCAGAATCATAAGTATGGGATATATCGAGGCAAACAGTTAAGTATTCACCTGTAGTCCAAGTAGGATCACAAACACCGCTAACTACTATTCCTGAAGAAACCCAACTTCCGGCACAGCTGGCAGGACCTGTATGACATGTAGAAGAAATTCCCGCATCAGGTATAGACGGAGTACATTGCGTACTATTAAAGCTAATATTACCGCCCACAGAATTTACAGTTGCAGTAAGATTAGTACAATTACCCTGACATATTGCTGCTGCTGCTGGAGTCAGTGTTGCTGCTAATGTATTTGAATAAACTCCTGAAAATGTTTTGGTGCAACCATTTCCATCAGTAACACTTACCGAAAACGATTGTCCATTTGACAAACCAGATATTGAAACTATTCCTCCAACATTTGTTGTAGATTGGCTTAACGTTCCATTACCCGTATTTGTAATCGAGTACAAAGAAGAACTAACAGCAGGAAGTCCTCCGAAAATTTGAATATTCACAGTACCACTACAAGAAGGAGAAGAAGTTATTACAATAGGATCCAAGAATTTAATCACAACCGGATCTCCCAAATCAAAACATCCATCCCCATTTTGATCGTTGTTTACTACTCCATTCCAATTGAGACCATTATCACCATCATCAGCAGTTATTGCAACTAATACTAATGTATTATTAGTTGTAGATAGTCCAGGCAAACTTAATAATGGAGAACAAGCACCATTCGAGTTCGTACTATATCCTCCACTATTTACAACTGAGAAATCTTTATCCGTCCAGAAATAACCAGTCCAATTCGGATCTGTTCCTGGATCATTTGTAGTAGGTCCTCCGGCAGTATAGATAGCATAAAATAATTCAGCATTATCAAAACCCGGATCATAATCGGGAGGAAGAATATAATTGTTGTTACTAATTAAATTAAAAGCTCCACCCGGACAAAGTGCAACAGTAGTAATACCTGCAGTAGTTAACATTGTTCCATTGGTAACACTAACAGTAGTTGTACCTGCATCTGAATTACAACAAGCAGACCCTGCATAAGTGGCAGGAGGAACGATAGGGCCAGTAGGATTCGAATACACTGCAGTAACAGTACAAGAACCTCCATTTCCGGGAATATTCGGAATAGTATAATTCAGCGTATTAATAAAAGGAGCATTATAAACAACACTGCCGCCGCAAGAAGAAGATATTGTTAACGTTCCAGTTGTGGGAAGACATGCAGAGACTAATGTTCCAGTTACGGTATACACTCCCGAAACACAAGGGCCTGCAACAGCTGTTAATGTATTACAACTTGTAGCTGTATATGTTGTTGGAAGAATTGTTGGCGCACCTGCGGCGGAATAAACAGCAGAAACCGTACAAGCATTTCCTGCTCCGCATAAATTCGGAATTGAATAATTAATACTATTTGCAAACGGAGCATTAAGCGTAACACTTCCTCCACATGAATTTGTAATTGTAACAGTACCCGTTGTTGGAGGAGCATCTGTTTCTAAGATTCCATTTAATGTGTAAGTTCCGCCACTGCATGGACCAGGAACAGCTGTAATAAAATTACAATTCGTTGTACCAGCACCAGGAGTTCCACTATTCGTTTGAGAAAATTGAACCGAGCCGGCTTGATTGGAATAATTGGTTAACAAAATCATGTACCATTCACCTGCTAAAGCACTAGGTATCGATGCATTTTCAATGGCTGCAGTGGAATAACTACAACCAACAATATTCCCTGCTGATATATTTGCGCACATTGAAGCTTGCGAAGCAAATGGCCCCCAAATAATAAAGTCAACATCAATTCCAACTCCAGCATTCGTTTGCTGAGAAATATTAAAATTAATAGGACCTGAGGTTTGAACATTCATGAAATAAAAAGCAGGATTGGGTGCTGATAATAAGCATCCATAAATTCCTGAACCACCAATGGAAGGTACTCCAACCGTATTACAATAATCATAGGTATTTCCGGTACAAAAAGGATCAGCTGCAGCGCAAGAACTATTTGTACTGGTGGCTGTGCATGGCGTCGAAGATCTTACACAAATTGAAAATGTTCCATTGTTATCATTGTCATACTCCCAAAAACGAACAAAAAGGGTCGAGCCGGGAGTTAATCCGTTTTGAGTTATTGAAGGCATCAAGCCATTAGCACTGGCATCATCGTCGCATGACAATAATGTTAAACTACCACAAGTTCCAGTATACAATGCCATTCCACCATCAGTAATAACACCTATATCAGTATCGAATATTAACGACCCAGAAGCAGGCACAGTTACTTGAAACCATACATCACCACCTGAATAAACTGAACAACCAGGCGCTGGCACTCCTACCGACGCGGTTGCGTTGGCATTTGTATATTGCGTATAGGTGCAAACTGTTCCAATAGTTAACGGTGTTGCGTTGCATGGATCATCGTTCGAAGGAACTTGCGCAAAAGATCTAAATGGAAATAATAAAAGCAGAATCGCATAACCGATAATTCTAATCTTCATATACCTGTCTATTTAAAATTCATTAACTTAAAATATTCATCCAGAAAGTTTACTACTACTTTTTCTTGGAGAAATATTCCTTTAAGCTGTTCAGAAGGATATTCATTAGTAACGGTTACTTCAATTTTATTTTTTTCGAGGAATTCAATTTGCAACACCTGCCTGTTTTCTTTTAAAAATGCATATCGAGATACATCCGCAGCGGAATTCACATTTTTTACTTCAATGGAATACGACTTACCTATTCCTGTAAACAATGGAACACCCAATTGTTTATTTGAATTTATTTTTTGTTGCACCTCTGACGACATTCGATTTATATCGTACGAAAAATTTGCTTGCGCTGAAGCAGATGCGACAATTACTCCAAACACAAATGTAATTAGTATATTTTTTACCATTCTGTATTTATTAAATTAATGCAGAAGCCCCTGTCATCAAAAAAACTATAAAATTCATTTATTGACAATATGCTAATTTAACAAATATTACAACATCAACAAACAAATATCCATTTTAGAACTTAACAAGCATAAACAACACTTAACTGGGCGAACTAAACTCCTGAATAGCATTTGTCTTCTCCACACTTAACAGCAATCGCACAAAAATAGATGATTAACTCTATCATAGTTATTTAGCTATAGATTGAAAAATGTTTAATTATCAATCAAAACTCAAAAATCTCTACTAATTAAAAGTTGCATTTTTGTAAATAATTGATTTTCTATTCCATGAAAAGGCAATTATTTCTTAATACAACTATTTAACAATAACTGTTCTGATTTCGCGTGCTGAATCGAATTCCGTAAAAGTCAAAAAATAAAAATAAGCAAATTTATTTCCGTGCTATTGAATGAAATAGCTCTTTTCACAAAAACAAAAAGCTCATCCGAAGATGAGCTTTTAAAGTACCCGGGATCGGAGTCGAACCGATACGGCTGTTAAGGCCACAGGATTTTAAGTCCTGCGTGTCTACCAATTCCACCACCTGGGCAACTATTATAATGACAGAGTTACCTCTTACTATAATACTTCTTAGAGAATCGGATTGCCAATCATTTTGCAATATGTTCAGAAACAATAAGTTTCAACTAAAAAGCCTCCGTAGACTGGAGGCCTGGAGCGAAAGACGGGGGTCGAACCCGCGACCTCGACCTTGGCAAGGTCGCGCTCTACCAACTGAGCTACTTTCGCTTATTTCCTTTTAAAAGGACTTTAAAGAACTACCATCAAAACGTTAAACTTTTTTGATCGGGTTGCAAAAGTAAGTCGTCAGGAGGCGTTCAACCAAATTTATCATCATTTATTTTACTTTCTCCCTCGTAATCAACTTCTTAATTTCATTTAACTTCAATAATGCCTCTACAGGAGTTAACGAATTGATGTCGGTGTTAAAGATTTCGTCGCGAATTTGAAGTAATAAAGGATCATCGAGCTGAAAGAAACTTAACTGAAATTGATCTTTGGCATTTTCAACCAAAGCAGCTCCTCCTTCGTTTAAATCGTGGTTCTTTTCTAATGTTAGCAACATTTCCCCTGCCCTTTTCAGTACAGCGTTAGGCATTCCTGCCATTTTTGCTACATGTATACCAAAACTATGTTCGCTTCCCCCGGGAACTAATTTCCGCAGAAACAATATTTGATTTCCGCTTTCACGAATGGCGATATTATAATTCTTGATTCTGCCGAAAACGGCGGCCATTTCATTTAATTCGTGGTAATGTGTGGCAAATAACGTTTTAGGACGAGCGGATGGTTGTTGATGCAAGTATTCTGCAATTGCCCAGGCGATTGAAATTCCATCGTAAGTAGATGTACCACGTCCTATTTCATCTAAAAGCACTAGACTTCTGTTCGAAATATTATGAAGAATACTAGCTGTTTCATTCATCTCGACCATGAAAGTAGATTCACCCTGAGAAATATTATCAGAGGCTCCTACTCTGGTGAAAATTTTATCGACCCATCCTAATTCAGCACTTTCGGCTGGAACAAAAGCTCCAATTTGCGCTAGCAATACGATCAACGCAGTTTGTCTTAACAAAGCAGATTTACCAGCCATATTAGGACCAGTAATTATAATTATTTGTTGCGCTTCATCATCTAAAAAAACATCGTTTGGGATATATGAATCACCGAGCGGCAATTGTTTTTCTAATACAGGATGGCGACCTTGTTTAATATTGATAGCAAGACCTTCATTCATTACCGGACGAACATAATTATTCGCCACGGCACCAGTTGCAAACGATCGAAGACAATCGAGACGAGCCAACTGATTTGCATTTTGTTGTAATGCTGGAATATACTCAGCCATAGTAGACAACAATTCACTATACAATTGCTCTTCGATTACTTGAATTTTCCCTTCAGCTCCTAATATTTTTTCTTCGTACTCTTTTAATTCTTCGGTAATATATCGCTCGGCATTTGCAAGTGTTTGCTTTCTCACCCAACTTGATGGCACTTTATCTTTATGTGTATTGGTTACTTCGATATAGTATCCAAACACATTGTTATATGCAATTTTTAGTGATGTTATTCCTGTACGCTCAACTTCTTCGCGTTGAATTTTCAAGAGGTAATCTTTGCCTTCATAGGCAATCGCTCTTAAATCATCTAATGCTACCGAGTAACCTTCTTTAATGATGCCACCTTTTGCAACAACCGCAGGTGCTTCATCGGCAAGAGATCGATCAAGCAATTCTAACAACTGCAAACAAGGATTAATTAGATCTGCAGACTTTACTAATGCAGGGTGGTGACTCTCTATGCATGCAGCTCGTAATGGTTGCAATGCATGAATCCCTCTTCGCAACTGCACAGCTTCGCGTGGAGTTAATTTCTTAATCGCAATGCGTGAAGCTAATCGCTCAAAATCCCCTACTTGCTTTAGATGTTTCTCAACCTCCTCCGCGAGTGTTACTTCATTTACAAACAATGAAACAATATTGTGACGATCGTTTATTACTGCAAGATCTTTTAGAGGCATCATCAACCATCTTCGCAACAAGCGCGAGCCCATGGGAGACACAGTAAAATCAACTACATCTAACAATGTTGTTGCTTTATCGTGAGGCGAAGAAACTAATTCCAGATTACGAATCGTAAATCGATCGAGCCACACAAATTTATCTTCTTCAATACGCGAAACCGATTGAATATGCGAGAGGGATGTGAGTTGTGTTTGTTGCACATAATGCAACGCGGCACCTGCTGCTACCACCGCTGAATTCATCTCGTGAATTCCGAACCCTTTCAACGATAAGGTGCCGAACTGCTTAAGCAATGTTTCTTCAGCAAACGACAATTGAAACACCCATTCATCAATAGGATATGTATAAAAACGACTACCGAATTTATCTTTAAAATCGGGCACATCCTTACGTGTCATTAACACTTCTGAAGGATTAAAACTTTGCAATAATTTATCAATATAATCGGCATTCCCTTCTGCAACAAAAAATTCACCTGTAGAAGCATCTAACAATGCTAACCCTGTTAAGCCGGAAGAGGGGAAGTAAATTGCCGCTAGGAAATTGTTTGATTTATGATCTAAAATTTTATCACTGAAAGCTGTTCCAGGAGTAATCACTTCGGTGACGCCTCTTTTCACAATTGTCTTGGTCATTTTCGGGTCTTCCAACTGATCGCAGATGGCTACACGTAGGCCCGAACGCACCAACTTCGGCAAATAGGTATCGAGTGAATGATGCGGAAACCCAGCAAGCTCCATCTCCGATGCCGAGCCATTACTTCGTTTTGTGAGCACGATACCCAGCGCTTTAGAAGCCTTTACAGCATCTTCATTAAAGGTTTCATAAAAGTCGCCAACGCGAAACAATAGTAAGGCGTCGGGGTATTTCGCCTTAATACTGTTATATTGTTTCATTAAAGGTGTTTCTTCTTTCACTGTCATTCCTAACTTTGCTGGATAAAGATAATCTAAAGTGCAGAAGCTAAGCAATGATGAATTAGGTCGCCCTGCGGTAGATGACTACAAAAGTCAGCAAAAACTCCCGTATGTTATAATTCTCGACCAAGTAAGAAGTGCATTAAATGTGGGTTCTGTATTCAGAACCTCGGACGCCTTTCATGTTAGTCGTTTATTTCTTTGCGGAATTACGGCTACCCCTCCGCAGAAGGAAGTGCTTAAAACTGCTTTAGGTGCCACCGAATCAGTTGATTGGGAACACCGAGAGCATACGATTGAGTTAATAAAAGAACTAAAGATCCAGGGCTACAAGGTGTATGCGATTGAACAGGTTAGGAATAGTATTTCTTTAGAAAATTTTGATGCGAAAAAAGGACCATTTGCTATCGTTTTCGGACATGAAATGGATGGAGTAAGTCAAGAAGTTGTTGATATTTGCGACGGCGCTATCGAAATACCTCAATCGGGCATAAAACATTCTATCAATATTTCAGTGTGTGCGGGTGTTGTTTGTTGGGAAATTTACCGTCAATTAAAATTCAATAAGTACTAATGAAAACCGATCGAATAATTCTTGGCATCGACCCTGGCACTGTTGTAATGGGCTACGGAGTTATTCATGCGCATGGAAATAAAATCAAGTTAATTTCTGCCGGCGTACTTACCCTCGACAAAAAAGAGGATCATCTCATTCGCATCAAAGAAATTTTTGATACTGTTCAAACTTTAATCACGCGCTATCAACCCGACGAATTTGCTATTGAAGAGCCTTTTTTCGGAAAGAATGTACAAAGCATGCTAAAGCTTGGAAGAGCGCAAGGAGCCGCCATTTCTGCTGCTTTAAACAATAAAATACCAGTATTCGGCTATAGTCCTAGAAAGATTAAGCAATCGGTAACCGGAAAAGGAACTGCATCTAAAGAGCAAGTGGCAGCCATGCTTCAAACTATTTTAAAATTTGAAGAAATGCCTAAGTATTTAGACGCCACAGATGCACTTGGAGTTGCCGTATGTCACTTATTCCAAAACAAACCAATTGAAGATAAAGAGGTGAAAATGAGCTCAGCACGAATACCCAAAATATCATCCGGAAAGAAACAAAGTTGGGAAAGCTATTTAAACAAAAACCCCGACAGAATTAAGAAGTAATTGTGTCGGGATTGTTTTAAGCTAGTTGAGCTCTTATTTTATTTGCTGCATCGAGCAATTCATTTTGCGATGGATTCAATTTAGGCCGTTCAAAATTAATATCACCCACTTTATTCAATGGCACTAAGTGAATGTGAGCGTGAGGCACTTCTAATCCTATAACAGCCACGCCTACCCGTTTACAAGGAATGGCTGCACCAACAGCATTCGCAACATATTTCGTAAACGACCATAACTCGGAATAATCATTATCATTCAAATCAAAAACATAGTCTATTTCCGTTTTAGGAATCACAAGAGTATGTCCGGTAGCTAGAGGCATAATATCTAAAAATGCGAGAAACTTTTCATTCTCAGCAATTTTATGACAAGGAATTTCCCCGTTAACTATTTTAGTAAAAACAGATGCCATTTTCTAACCAATTAATGTCCGATAGAAATATCGAGCACTTCAAATTTCAACATGCCTGCGGGAGTTGTGATGTCGGCAATTTCTCCTACTTTTTTCCCAAGTAGCCCTTTACCTATAGGCGATCCTACAGAGATTTTTCCTGTTTTTAGGTCCGCCTCATTTTCGGCTACTAGCATATACGTCATTTCGGCTTTATTTGCTTGATTGCGGATTTTCACTTTGCATAAAACAGAAACTTTAGATGTATCTAATTTAGATTCATCAATCAAACGGGCATTAGCTAAAAGGTCTTCCATTTTAGATATTTTCAACTCAAGTAAACCTTGGGCATCTTTTGCTGCATCGTATTCTGCATTTTCCGATAAATCACCTTTATCACGTGCTTCTGCAATTTGTTTTGAAATATTAGGACGCTCAATCGTTTTCAATTGAATAAGATCGTTCTGCAATTTTTTAAGCCCTTCTTCGGTGAGGTATGTAATTTTCGACATAATATGGCCGATTTTTGATATTAATTGTAATGGTATTTAAAATAAGGAAGACCTTCTCCCATCGGAGAAGGTCTTCCTTTAATGGATTTTAATCTATTATAGTGCTAAACGAACTCCGAAAGAATGTGTTCCGTCGAAAGTTTCAGTAGCTCTATATGAGTAATCGATTCCAAGACGTTTTCCTGATTTTCCTAATGGAACTTCAAAAGAAAGACCGCCACTTAATCCTGTTAATGCGCTGATATCTTCATCAACCATTGCATTCTTATCTTTCTTATCGAAAGTATAAGCTCCACGAACCATAAACATGTTTCTAAAACCATATTCAACTCCAACTCCGAATTGATCACGTATGAAAGAGTTAGAAATGAATGTAGCCGATGGAGTTAAACGGTGATCTGCTTGCAATTGAATATCATAAGCAACTCCAATAGAAACCAAGGCAGGCAATTCGAATTGTTGAGTACGTTGTTCTTGAAGTACATTGATATTTGTACTAGCGTTATCATTACGATAAGACAATCCTTCACCTTGGAATTTCATTGGTGTTCCAACGTTACGCAATGCAATCGCAAAACGTAAATTATCTTTATCAGCATTTGATCCAGTAGTATATTGAATACCCGCATCAACTGCAAAGCCTTGGGCTTTCACATCGTTAATTGTTTCAGACAGAATATGAGCCGTCATACCGCCTTTAATACTGTTACTGAATTCTTTTGCGTAAGTGAATCCGATATTTAGAAATTGAGGAGTAAACGTTCCACTTCCTCCGTCTGGTTGTTCTTCCGTTAAACGGTCGATTTCACCAAAGTTCATAGATACAACAGTTAAACCCATTGCTCCGCTCTCTCCCACTTTCTGAGATACACCAAAAGAATTAATTTTAATATCTGTTCCTTTTAACCAATTGGTATTTGAGAATACGATATCAGTTCCTTTTGTATAAGCGAAACCGGCTGGGTTTAATCCGAAAGATTCTACTCCCTTCACATTTGCCAAACCGGCACCACCCCATCCGGAGTTGCGAGCCCATGGATTGATTAACAATTCATGCGCACCACTCTGACCGGCACGGTCTTCATTACCTGCAAACGACTTAGAAGCTGATAAGCTCAAAGCCAATGAGGCACATGTAATATATATTAGAAGTTTTTTCATAACTAAGGTCAAGATTGATAGTTAAGCATGTTAAATATTAGAAAGAATCAAGATCAACAGGTCGCATAATTCCGAACCATTTAACAACTTTCTCTCCCAATGATCCGGCATCTATATGAATAATATAGATTCCACTTGCCACTGTAATTCCTGCGGTATTTTTCAAATCCCAATCTAGTGCCGTTGATAAATTATCATCACGACCTTCCGATACGATTTGTCCAGCTGACACATCACTAGGCACATCACGTTTAAATTGACGAACCAATGTTCCATTTAATGTATAAATTGAAACTGTACATTTTGAAGGAAGATTTATAATTCTAACGCGGTTATCTAACTGATCTTTTCTTGTTTTCTCGTATGATGAATATGCATAGTAAGGGTTCGGAACAACATTGATATAATCAAGTGCCGATTTTGCTTTCTCAGCTACGTTTGTAGACAACTCATATGATCCAGGAACCGTAAACTGATACATTGGATTCCCTCCATTTAATGGAGTTGCTCCTACTGACACGAAATTTTTGTAGTTTTTCTTCACACGCAAACTAATTTTAACATCTGAAGATGTTGCTGAGTTATAAGTGAACCCATCATTTACAATAGGCAATGTACACCAAGCCATTGTTTTAAATGCAGAACGAGCAGGATTATTGGACGTTATCAACTTAAACAATGAATCTACTTTAAATCCGTTGTCATAAATTCCAACACCAGCGGTGACCGTATCTTTAGAGTAAACATACAAATAATGCATACCACCGTAGCTTAAGCGACCGTTAGCATCGTTACCTGTATTTGAAGTAGGATTCCATTTCATATCCGTTCCATTCTCTCCAACTAACGAAGAGTTTTCGCCGAATACAATATTTAAACGCTCTCCAGTTTCTACGTTAACAGCATAACCAGGGAACCAACCCATTCCAGATGTATCAGTTAAACCTGCTTCCGATGCGTTTGCATTTGCATCACCGTATGGCAATCCGTTTTTATCAACTGACGCTTGCTTCCTCTTTTGGAACTTCTTTGCTCCACCAATATTCGGCATTGTATCTTCACCCATCTCCATAACAACTGAACGCGTCCATTTAGATTGATCAGTTGTAATTACAACATCAACAGATGGCAAAAAGCTCCACTTAATAAATGAACGAAGGTCAAGTGTATTAGTAGTTCCAGGAGTTTTATTTGGTTTAGGTGCCGCCACTGTTTTAGCATTACTTGCTAAAATGTAAGGAGCCCAAGTACCTTCTAAAATTGATTCATACGCTTCTGTTGAATCCATGTAATAACTAGGAGATGGATTTAATAAGTCAACACTAGTAGTAGTACCACTCAAAATCCAGTTAGAAGTACTTGTTAAAATTGAAGAAGCATCAACATCTTTTACACCACCCAGCCATTGATCAGAAGCATTTTTGTATGTTTTTGTTCCACCAATTAAACCGTTGTTAGTTGCTCCAAAATTCCCCGGCTCTTGTCCGTTAATTTTAGAGATGTCCATCGACAATTTATTAGGCTCGTATAATTGTTGGTTTATTTGACCAAGATTAAAAGTTGCTTTTGATAATGCAGCACGTAATTGCGCATTTGTACCTGAAACATACGTTCCGGAAACCGAAGTAACCGCAAACTTCAATGTATCCGCATTTGCATAAGTAACTTCGAACGAACCGTTAATTGAAGGAGTAGAAGAAATACCTTGAACATTAGACAATGTTACTTTCGTTCCTATTTCAATTCCAGAATTTCCTGATGTAACAACAGTTACTAAATCGGATCCACTACCATAAACATTGTTAATTGATACGTATGACGATGGATTGTTATAGAGATACCAGTAGTCGGCATCTGAAACACCGCTAAAGGCTAATTCAAATCCACCACCTTTCACTCCCCAAGGATCGTAAACCGTAACGTTAATTGGACCTTTACCTACTTCGTAAACAGGATTTTCAGAACGGTTTAGTGGAGAAGATAAAATTTCGTCAACAGTAGATTGCGTTAATTCAAGATTATTTCCGCCATTACCTTGTCCTTCTATACGTTTAACCTGAACACCTTGTCCGTATGCAACATTCATAACTGAACCTGCATTGTTTACTACAGATTTATGAGGAATTGCGCTATAGATACCAATATTATTTCTTCCTTGAACATAAGGACGATTTTGAGTATTGGCATTTGTTGGATCAAAAGGGCGATAGTTATTGTATGCATATGATACAACTAAATAATAGTAAGGCTTGTAATTTACTAAATCCTTTTGCGTAAATAAATCTTTAGTGAATTCGAAGCTATGCTTTAATCCTATGTTTACTGCTGTTGTTTTTTCTTGAGGAACCCAAGCCGACAATGTATTATCATATTCGTAATTTACGATTTGACCGATATTATCTTTTAAGTCAACTTGTACAATTAACTTAGCTTTAGAAACATCATTTACATCAGCATCAGAAACTGTTTCATCAACTACTTGGTAAACTTTATATCCTTGGAATTTATAAGAACGTTCTTCAGTTGATAATGTATCGAAACCTCCTGTTATGTTTTGAATTTCCTTAGGAATTACGGCATCTACTTCATTATACAATTCAACTTTCTTGTTATTTACATTTTCTAACGAAAGAATTATTTTGCGATCCATTTCACGTACAGCAACTGTTGGTGCATCAGGTCCATCAAGAATTTTGAAACAGTTGTCGAAGATTGCTTGTGCTTTTTGATCAGCTAATTTCAGTAATGAAACAGAAGCTAAAGGACCTCCTGTAGTAGTACGTTGCCATATCATACCTGTAGTGATATAGTTAACAGCACCTGGGCGCAAAGTAAATGTTCCTGCTGATTGTAACCAACGCATATCGTCTGGTTGCAAATTAGCCGTTACCATTGTCCAAGGTGTTGCGAAATCCGGATCGGTATTATCAGGGAACATATAATTACAATTTGTTCCTGTTGCACCAGATCCACCACCGCGCCCGTCACCACCATAAGTGATTGGCAATCCATCTAACCAACTTCCCGATAAATACTCATAGTAATCATCGGTTGTTCCAGGGTTACCATTCGGGACACTATTTGTATTTACATAATATACGAAACGCGACATAATAATTTGCTCACCTGGTTCGTCGATTACTCCATCTTTATTATTATCGATTCCATCATTAGGATCGGCTAGCGGCCCTTGGAAGAAGTCGATACCAGCAGAAGGAGGATTCGTTCCATATCCGCCACCACCATCATCATCTGGATCTCCGTTGTATACATATCCTAATCCTAATCCTACATCACAACCTACTAAGTCATCTGATGCATTTCCTAAATCTGGATCACACCATACTCCGAAATAAGTAGAATCTAGAATATCACTAGAACGGTTGATGATTTGGTACTTGTAGAACGTCATGAAGTTAATCTCATTCGCAGTTTTAAATGCGAACGCTTGTGCTCTAATTTCTAGGCCAATTGGATCTGAACTAGTTTCAGTTTTGATGTTACCCACATCATTAAATACCCACCAGATTGATTTATCACCAAAAAGATAGTCGTTACATTCCACTTTTCCTGTATTTGAATTTGCTTGATAATCTCCCTCTAATAAGAAATAAGGATAATCACCAGCTTCATAATCATACACTCCATTATTATCGGCATCAAAGAATGGAGCTAAATAAGGAAGCTCCCCTCTAGTCAAATTACCGTTACCTGGCCAAGTTTTGATTTCATTCGTAGCATCGCCGCCAGCAACAAAGTCCTGAACATCTTTACGACTTACAGGCCAAAATTTGTCGAACTCTTCACAAGTTGAGCTTAAGATCGATGGTGATCCTGATGCTGTATCTATAGGGCCGCCCCAGAAATCATTCGATCCTGACTGACGGTACGTTTGAGCAGCCACTTTTAACTGACCAGTTTGGTCGAAACCACCGATCCAAAGAGCACCTGCATAAATTGAGTTTTTACCACTTCCAATTGGAACTTCGTAGTAAGGAGTTTGTCCTACTGGATCCCACCAAAGGTCACCACCAACAAGGACACGTGCACGAACCTGGTTTATATCCAGATCGATCTGAGAAGATGTAGTCGGGCAAGATGCTGCAACCCTAGTATTTTTAACGGGAGCGTGCGCCGGCTTACTTCCTACATTCATCTTCGCGAATGTAGTCGCGGACCAACCAGCCACCATAATGAGGCTGAGCATGATCTTATATCGAAGCATTTTCATAGCGTTTTGTTCTGATTTTTAATTGTAAAGGGTTAATTAGAAGTCGAAACGAACTCCCAAACGAGCTCTGCGAGGCAAGCTGTAATTATCAGGATTTAATAATCGAATTAAATACTGATCAGTAAATGCTTGCTGAGAAATCTGTGCACTTGATAATTGCTGTCCGTCAGCTGACTGAAGGAAACCATCATCAGTTGCGTTACCTGTTGCACGGTAAACTCCAACCACATTACGAGTATCCAATAAATTCTGGATTTGAAGATATACGTTAAATGTTCCTGATTTTTTATCAGAGAATTTAACATTTATGTCTTTGTCGATTTTTAAATCGATACGGTATTGCCATGGAGTTCGGGCACCGTTAACGATACCTTCTACAGCACGTTGTCCGTTAGACTGCCAACCAATTGCAGCAGCTTCACGAGTAGCACGCGACTGACGAGTATAAGGTGTACCAGAATTAGCGCGGAATACAAGGTTTGCACCTGCATTAGCGAAGATTGGCTTACCAAATAACATGGGGCCATTGTAATCAGCACCATCTTCATAACGATAATCGATAGAAGCCGTTAACTGATGACGAGTGTCGTAGTCCAATGGAATAATGAAACGAAGATTTGGTTGATCTGTATTTGTTAACTCAACGTTTGAGTTAGCTCCAGAACCAGTTCCATCAGCAAATTGCAATGTATAACTTGCCATCATTCTTACATTTCCTGAACGACGCAAATCGTAACTTAATGATAAACCTTTTACAGTACCAAAGTCGATATTATCGTAAGTAGTATATGTATTAGGATAAGCGAAATTTACCTTCGTAATCTGAATCATGTTTTTTAATTCACGATAGAACGAAGAAATCGTTAATGCAGATGTTTTACTAACTCTTTGTTTGAAACCAACTTCATAATCAGTTGTTCTCTCTGGCTTCAACCCCGCATTGTTTAATGTTCCATCAGGATTTGTTTTTAACGACAAATACTCACTTGGATCATTACGTAAGTTCGAAGAAGGACGTTGAGTTAATACATCATAATGAGCAAAGAATTGAGCTTCGTCGGTGATGTTGAATGCAAACGCAATACGTGGCATGATAGAAATTTGAGGTTTGTAATCTTCAAACACTCCGTCAATATTCCATGTATTGCTTGCAATACTTCCCGCATCTGGTTTAACAGCCGGAACAATAGTTCCTGTTGCTGATTGTGATGCAATAATATCTGGATCAGATACAATCTGTCCGTTTTTATCATACCAAACGTTTCCGTCACGGTATCCAATTACACTTGTTAAATCACTAGCAGATGCTAAGTAAGGAACGAAAGATCCTCCGATATTATCAGGACGACCAGCGATCGATACAGGATATTCATCAACAGTATATGAATCTAACAATAAATATTTGTCTTTTAATGCTTTTTGATTTGCATCGAAACGGTCAACACGTAAACCGATATTGAAACTTAAGTTATCGATTGTGAAACGATCTTGAATATATCCAGCCATGTATGTAGGACGGAATGCTCCGATTTCACGTGCGTAATTACCACCGCTTTTCTTCGTGAAGTAATCTTTAAATGTAGGATTACCAGAATATTTCTCGCCAGTATAATCAAACCCGTAATAGCTTACTAAACCATTCGCATTTAACTCATCTGCATTAAACATGTTGATGTTTAATTGATCTGGAGATAATGCATCAAAATCGACATAGGCATTGTTAGCTAATCCTAATTGAGAACGAACATTTTCATAGAAACCGTTTACTACGTTTCCATTCTCATCATACGTTGCAGCATAAGAAGAACCAAAATTAATTGTTGTTAATGTTGTATCGCCAGCCGTTCCAATCGTGTAAGTGGTATCTCCCAATGATTGGTCGATATCAGTTAAGTTGAAGTTAGCATATTGACGACCTAATGTCCATAGAGAACGAGGAGCCAAGCTGTAACCACGATCTATACGTTGTTCGAATTCAAAACCTACTAATAACGAATGTTTCTTTATATCGGCGTTACCACTTAATGTTACACGGAATTGATCGTTATCAAAGTTCTGATACGTGTTTCTTAAGTTACCAATGCCTTCCCAAATAGCCATTACGCTGTTTGTTCCGTCACCGTTACGAACACCTCCAGCACTACGCACTGGATTTAAACTTGATAATAAAACACCATTAGAATGGTAGGCATCTGAAATCGCACCAAATGATTGATTAGTATATGCTTCAGCTAAAGGATTTAAACCACCTGCCTCATACGTGTAATCGAAATCATATTGCGTTAATTGAGAGATGCTATTACTATCTGCATCAAGGAAATTTGTAAAGTGCGGAGCACGGTGTCCGTCGAATTTACCAACATACCCATATTTCCAATAATTATCTTTATGGTTAGGATCTTGATTAATTTGCTTGTTCTTAGAATATTCAGCTTGCACAGAGAAATATACATTTCTAAAAACGGAAGAATTATCTTTTTCAGACTTATATGTAGAAGCAATACGTTGTGTTAAACGCCCGAATACACGGTAATCCAAATCGATAATCTGTGGATTTTCTTCAAAATTGTAAGCCGCGCGGTTTATCGAATAACTTCTACGGTCATTCATATTATAACTACCACCCAAGGTGAATGTTGTAAAATCAAACGGCTGATAATCAAACTTTGCAGTAAAACGATACCCCGATTGAGCTACATTGTTTTTTGTTTTTGATTTCTCAAAATCGTCATTCGTGAAGAACTGGGCTTGGCTATATGAACCAAAACTTGTCGGTGAAGTTTGGTACAGTTGAATTGGCGATTGCGCATATGAATTATACACATCATCTTTCAATTTATACATACCAATTCCTGATGGATCTGGATCTTTTTCTGTTTGATATTCACCTGACAAGAAAAATCCTAGAACAGCACGATCACCACCATTTTCCAATTTCTTTTTAAGAAGTGGGCCCGATAAATCGGCTGAAACTAAATTGTATCCATATTGGTCGAACATTTCAGACGAAACAACCTCTACACCCCCGTTGAACTCTTTTGAAGGCCCGCGAGTAGTGATGGCTATTACCCCTCCTGTTGCATCGCCATATTGCGCTGGTGTTCCACCTACTATGGCGGTTACCTGCTCAATACCCGATTGAGGAAGCTTCTGAGAACCACGAATACGGATACCATCTACATAGTAGTCGGTTCCGTCAGAACGGGATCCACGAACGTTAAGATCATCACCTTCATCTTTTTGGAAAACGGAAGCAGCTTGCGCAGCAACCGACTTTACGTCGCGAGTTGGAGCAGCTTGAATGTCTTCACGAGTTAATGTAGCACCTTGCTGAACATTATCCTTTTCAAATAAAGGAGCCTTGTAGCTAACTACTTCAACTGCTTTTTCAAATTCGAATACTTGCTTTGAAATAGCAAGATCCTGAAATGTAGTCTTGTCTATAGAAACAACTACATCGTTAATTACCAGCTCTTTGTAGCCGGTATACTTGATTTTCATGGTATACTTTCCTGCCGTTAACGGCTTGATAGTATACTCTCCATCGAAATCTGACTGGCCACCTGAAATTTGAGTACCATTCATCTCTGCTATTACAGTAGCGAATGGGATCGGTTCCTTGGTTGCCTTGTCTAGGATTTTACCTCTGATGCCACCGGATTGAGCAAGCACTCCGAAGCATGCAGCGAGTAAAAACGCAAAGGTTAAGTAGACGTTCCTTATCATAGGGTTAATTTATTGTCAGCTGGGTGTTAATGTTTAGTTAATCATGGTTGCGGGTAAAAGTAGAAACAAAAGAAACAATTTCCCAAATCGATTCATTCATTTTTTATGATTTTGGCAATAAAGTACAATACTGAGTGATTTAGAGGATGAAATTGAAGCCTTTAATTATGCGTTTTAGACTATTATTGTTTTAACATTAATCATCTGTTTTTCAATATTCTAACTATTAGCAAACGGATTTTTTTAATTACTTCGTAAGTTCTAACCATTTGCCAATTGTTAATAAACTTAATTTTTTAACAATTTGAAAATTGTCCGTTTTTTTGGGAATTTAATACCCGAAAATAATGACTTTGATAACTGAAACAGGAAGCTAGATATACATAAAGAATAAAGCTTTCGACTAAACAGAAGTTAACTAATTGTTTTTCAATTGAAAAAAAGGGACTGGATTTCTGTGGCGCTAAAAACAAGTCATTTATAATTCGTGTTTTTAACTTGTAACCGAATATATTAACCCAATCGAGCGCTTTCAATAGATTTAACGACTTCCATTTTTTACATTTGCAATCCGCAACCCGGACCGGCTGCTCACTTATTTTAAAGAAGAGTTCTGCCGAATTAATAATCTAGTAATATTCTATATAAAGTTTACTGTTGCTTGGCGGCATTACACTTTGTTTAATTGCATTAACTGAATGAGACTAAAATCACTTGAGATTAAAGGCTTCAAAAGTTTTGGAGATAAGGTATTGATTCACTTCGACGAAGGGGTAACAGCTATTGTTGGGCCTAACGGTTCAGGTAAATCGAATGTTGTTGATGCCATGCGTTGGGTTCTTGGTGAACAGAAAACGAGAATGCTACGTTCAGAAAAAATGGAGAACATCATTTTCAATGGTACGAAAACAAGAAAGGCCGCTAATTTAGCCGAAGTAAGCCTAACGTTCGATAACAATAAAGGAATACTTCCGACTGAATATTCTTCTGTAAGTATTACACGTCGATTATACCGTTCCGGCGAAAGCGAATACCAATTAAACGGCGTAACCTGTCGTTTAAAAGATATTAATGATTTGTTCCTCGATACAGGTATCGGTCCTGATTCTTATGCCATCATAGAATTGAATATGGTGGATGATATACTTAAGGATCGAAATAACACTATTAAAACCTTGCTAGAAGAGGCGGCTGGAATTTCGAAATATAAAATTAGAAAGAAGCAAACTTTTCAGAAGCTTGAAGAAACGGATGCTGATTTGAACCGTGTAAACGATTTACTTTTTGAAATTGAAAAGAGTTTAAAGCAACTTGAATCGCAAGCAAAGAAAACGGATCGTTACTACCGCTTACGAGAAGAATACAAAACGTTGAGCACACAATTAGCAGTGTATTCTATTCGTCATCATCGTTTGTCATTAACATCGTTGCAACAGCGAGAGCAAGAGCAATTCGCATCAAAAACTGAACTGCAAGCGAAACTTGAAGAATTAGAATTAAGTCTTCAAACAATAAAACTAAGCAGTACTGAAAAAGAGTTGCAGTTACAATCTGTTCAGAAAACATTAAACGATAAAATACTTGAAATTACACGCTTCGAAAACGAAGAAAAAAATAAAAATGAACGTTTCAATTTTTTAATTGAGAAGCAGAAGCAGCTCGAACAACAAACAGAGCAGGATGAAAAAACTTTAGTTGAAGTAACAGAAAATATTACTCAACTAAACGAAGAAAAGGCACGCGAAGAAGATCATCTCAAAAAACTAGAAGAAGACGTTGCTAATTTCCGAAAAGAAGCAGAAGATAGTAAAAAAGCGTATGAAGAATCATTAGTTGCAATTAAAAATCTTAATCAAAAGATTTATCAGCAGCGGTCAATGATTAATGAGTTTGAAACCAAACAAGCGGTTCGTCAAACTCGTTTCAATTCTGTACAAGAAGAATTAAAACGACTGCAGTTAAATCAAGAGGAAAACAGCAACAAGCTTTCTGGTCTTGAGCAACAGTTAACGGAACTACTTCCTCAGAAAGATCATTCAGACGAAGACCTTAAAAAGCTAAAGCAGTTGCGCCTTGAATTAGAAGATCAATTACGAATTTCGGATAGCCGAATCCGTGAGACAAACCAAGTTGTTCAAGCGGAGTCGAGAAAACTTGATGCAAAACATAATGAATATCAGTTAACCAAGAATTTGCTAGAACAAATGGAGGGTTATCCTGAATCCATTCGTTACCTTAAAAAGAATCACGAGCGTTTCAAACAAGCACCTTTGCTGTCTGACATTATTGTTTGTAATGATGAATACAAATTGGCTATTGAAAATTATCTAGAGCCTTATTTGAATCACTTTGTTGTAGAAACGAATGAGGAAGCTTGGGCTGCACTTCAGGCATTAAATGAATCAGCAAAAGGACGTGCGCATTGCTTTATTCTTGAAAACTTAAAATCTTATGCTGCCGGTAATACTATTACAATTAATGGCTGCACGTCGGCATTAACAGCAGTTGAAGGCGATTCGAAATATGATGCGTTATTTAAAATGCTTCTTTCTCATGTTTATATTTTAGATGATAATAATAGTTTTGAGAAATTCCGAATCACTGATCAGCAATCAGTAGTTGTTCTTTCGAAAAACGGAAATTTTCATCGACAGAAATATGCAATCGGAGGTGGTTCTATTGGTAAATTCGATGGTAAACGCACAGGAAAATTCAGAAACTTAGAGAACCTAGCAGAAGAGATCAAAGAACAAGAACATGCGATTGAAGGATTAAAAGTTACGCTCGCTGAAGCTGAAAAAGAATTGCAAGACATAAAGAAAAGCATTTCTGAAACACAGCAATTAATTTCTCGTCAAGAGACTGAGTTTATGAAATTCAGTGGCCAAGTGAATTCGTTACAAAGCAATCGCGACTTTATGCGTAACACTTTGGAACAAGCAAAGAATAACACTGCCCGTTTAGAAGAAGAGTTAGGTTCAATTCAACGATTAATAGAAGAAGAAAAAGCCAATCCGGATTTATCACCGGAAATATTAAATGAGCGATTAGAAAATTTGATTCAGCAACTTAATGTTCAACAAGAGCATTCGGTTCAACTGCAAAGAGAATCAGGAGAAAAATCACAAGCATTTAATCAGCAGAATATTTTATTGCTTCAACAGCAAAATAGAATTCAAAATATTGTGCGCGACTTAGGTTATCGAAACAATCAAACTGCGACATTACAAAAGAACAAAGAAAACTACGCCATCGAACTCACATCGGTAAAAGAACAAACCGAGCAATTAATGTCGGGAATGGCTTCGTCGAGTGATGAATTAAAGAAGTTAATTGAAGCTCGAATTGAACTAGAAAATCAATTTAAAGTTTCCGAAAAAGAATACAACAATGCAAAAATTAATATAGAAGCAGAAGAGAAAAAGCTGAGTGAATTCAGAAGAAACAAAGAACAAACGGATGCCTCTTTACAATCAGTACATGATGAGTTAAATGAATTGAAACTTCAAATGAACTCATTGAAAGAACGATTAAGTATTGAATTCAGTATCGACATCAATGAGTTAATAGAACAAGAACCTGACCCAGAATTTAACGAGGAAGAAATGCGTCCTAAGGCAGAACAATTACGAAAACGTGTTTCCGAATTCGGCCCCATAAATCCAATGGCGTTAGAGCAATATAAGGAAATCAAGGAACGCTACGATTTCATCGTTAAAGAAAAAACCGATTTACAAAATGCAAAAGAAGCGTTACTACAAGCCATCAGCGAAATAGATAGTACGGCTCAAACGGTATTCATGGAAGCATTTACGCAAGTGCGAACAAATTTCATCAGAGTATTCCGTTCATTATTTACTGACGACGACAATTGCGATTTAGTTATTTCTGATCCTGCAAATCCACTTGAATCTGACATCAATATTATTGCTCAACCAAAAGGGAAAAAACCGTTAAGTATACATCAATTATCGGGAGGGGAAAAAACACTAACAGCCACCGCACTACTCTTCGGAATTTATTTATTAAAGCCTGCACCATTTTGTATTTTCGATGAGGTTGACGCTCCGTTAGATGATAACAACATCGATAAATTCAATAATATTATCAAGAAATTTAGCAGTGAGTCGCAGTTCATCATTATTACACATAATAAGAAAACAATGGCGGCTACCGATATCATGTACGGAATTACGATGGCGGAACCTGGTGTTACAAGCGTAGTTCCTGTTGACATGAGAACATTTGCTGATTAATATATATAACAACAAAAAAATCCCGGACTAAATTGGTACCGGGATTTTTTGTTATTAATTCGCCGAAGGTCGTTTACGTGGAAATAGTTTTTTAATTAATCCGGGCCTACGATCATAGGAATCGATATGTTGATAGCGCTTATCGTTGCGCTTCATTCTTTTCTTTACATTCTTCGTTTGTATTTTCCGATGGCGTTTCTTGCCCTCCTCTTCTGCTTTCTTTGCTTTTTTCTTTTGCTGCTCCTTTTTCTTCTCGGCACGCTTTTCTTGCTTTGATCCTCCTGATTGAGCAAATGAACTGCTATCGGGCATTGCGACCAACAACAATAATGGCAAAAGTAACCATCTCCAATTTTTCATTCTCGTTCGATTATTCGGTAATAAAAATAAAAAAGCCCCGAAATAATCGAGGCTTTCAATTTGTATTGTTCTATTATTTTCCCAAAACACCAGGGACTTTATATTTCACATAAAAATCTTTACCAAGATAAGTTGACTTTATCGCAATAATATATGCGGCAACTTCACTAGTACGATGAATGGCAAAACAACCATTTTGATATTCCACATTTGAATACGTTTCAGTTTCAGAGATCAATTGTTGCGTTACTGAAATATCGGCGTTAGTTGGAACCGTTTTTAACATGGAACCATCGCCAGCTACTGGATAAAACATTAAATCACTTCCCTTAGAAACAAACTCGAATTTCATTCGGTTATCATTGCCGATAAATTCACCGCCATGACGACCGGTTACTTTTTCTGTATCCTGTGCAAATACAGCGATCATAGAACAAAGAACGAAGCAAACTAATAAAGTTATCTTTTTCATACGGTAGATTTTTCGAATTGTAAAGTCAAATATAAGGAATTGAAA
This sequence comes from uncultured Bacteroidota bacterium, assembly GCA_903881665.1. Classification (GTDB taxonomy): domain Bacteria; phylum Bacteroidota; class Bacteroidia; order AKYH767-A; family OLB10; genus CAINEC01. The sequence goes on from CAIRUC010000130.1 coordinate 23,905, forward strand.
GGTGAAAATGCAAACAGAATTTTATCTTTGTTACAATGAAAACAAATTTTATACTTACTTTATTGATTCTTAGTGTATTGTATGCATGCAAAAAGAATGATGACGCCATACCGAATGTAGCTGTAAATGAATACATTGACTTAAATCTGCCTTCCTATTCAGGGTTAAATGCAGTCAATAATTGGATTTACTACCCTGCTGGAGCCCGAGGACTAATCATTTTCAGAAAATCGACAGTTGAATTTTTAGCGTACGAAAGAACCTGCACCTTCGACCCCAACACGACTGGTAGTATAGTAACGATAGATTCAACAGGTTATACAGCAAAGGATAATATTTGTGGAAGCAAATTCAGCATATTTGACGGATCAATTATTAATGGGCCTGCCGCTAGGCCATTAAAGCAATACAAGACAGAATATCAAATTAGCAATAACAGGTTGCATATCTACAATTAATCATTATTGCAAGGGATCAAAGATTTAAATTAGGATCTATTATTGATATACACTTTGCTGTATTTTGCCGTTTATTCTACCCAGAACAAAAAAAAATCCCGACAACTGCCGGGATTTTTTCATTTAAACGATAATTCTTAGTAGCGATACATGTCACTTTTGAAAGGACCATTCACGCTTACACCAATATATTTAGCTTGTTCTTCAGAAAGAGTATCAATTTCAACTCCAACCTTAGAAAGATGTAAACGAGCTACTTTCTCATCAAGGTGCTTAGGTAATGTATAAACCTTGTTTTCGTAGTTTTTATGATTTCCCCATAATTCTAGTTGAGCTAAAGTTTGGTTAGTGAAAGAGTTCGACATTACGAATGAAGGATGACCCATTGCGCAACCTAAGTTCACTAAACGACCTTCGGCAAGAACGATAATATCTTTCCCATCGATTGTGTACTTATCGACCTGAGGTTTGATAGTGTCTTTTGTTTTACCATAATTGCTATTTAACCAAGCCATATCTATTTCATTATCGAAGTGACCGATATTACAAACCACTGCATTGTGCTTCATACTACGAAAATGCTTCTCTCCAATGATATTGAAGTTTCCGGTAGCCGTTACGATGATATCCGCTTCTTTCACAGCATCTGCCATTTTCTTCACTTCATATCCTTCCATTGCAGCTTGTAAAGCACAAATAGGATCGATTTCTGTAACGATCACGCGAACTTTAGAATCACGTAATGAATCGGCAGAACCTTTACCTACGTCACCAAAACCAGCAACAACTGCAACTTTACCAGCCATCATCAAATCAGTAGCACGACGAATTGCATCAACTAATGATTCACGACAACCATACTTATTATCAAATTTCGACTTGGTAACCGAATCATTAATATTGATAGCAGGGATAGGTAATGTACCATTGTGCATACGCTCATGTAAACGGTGAACACCAGTGGTAGTTTCTTCAGACAATCCACGAATACCTGACACTAATTCAGGAAATTTATCAAAAACCATATTGGTTAAATCACCCCCATCATCAAGAATCATATTAAGTGGCTGCCGATCTTCACCAAACCATAAAGTTTGTTCGATACACCAATCAAATTCTTCAGCATTCATTCCTTTCCACGCATAAACAGATACACCGGCAGCAGCAATTGCAGCAGCAGCGTGATCTTGAGTAGAGAAGATATTGCAAGAAGACCAAGTTACCTCTGCCCCTAATTCAACCAATGTTTCAATCAATACAGCAGTTTGAATAGTCATATGAAGACAACCTGCTACACGCGCTCCTTTTAAGGGCTTCTGGGCACCAAATTCGGTTCTTAAGGCCATTAGTCCTGGCATTTCATCTTCTGCAAGTTTAATTTCTTTGCGGCCCCATTCCGCCAAACCGATGTCTTTTACTTTATACTTAACGTACTGTTCTGTTTGAGTCTGATTCATTTTGTTAAATTTTGTGCGAATTTAAATAATACTATTAACTAATACAATGTTATTTTTGCCAAACTTCACCGCCTATGCCACTTCTAATCGATCGATTCACTAAAAACGGATGCCGTCTGTTGGTTTGGCATGTTACAGAAACAGAAGAAGAGCTTGAAAAGTTTTCAGGAAGGTTAAATTTTGACAACTCGTTTCTTGATTCGACTATAAAGCTGCCCAAAAGGAGGAAGCAAAAGCAAATCACAAGCATATTGGCCGAAATTATCGCAGGAAAACACAGTAAAATCCTATATACTGAAGCAGGGAAGCCATTTATTGATGAATTCGCCGGTCAGATATCTGTTTCTCACGGGGGGCCGTTTGTTGGGATGATTTACCACGAAACAGGTGCACCCGGATTGGACATTGAAGTGCCGGCCGAACGAATCCGAAGAATTTCGTCTAAATTCATCAATGAACAAGAAACAACATGGCTCGAATCGCCCGCTAGCCTTCATTCAACTTATCTTATTTGGGGCGTAAAAGAGTCGCTTTTTAAATCGAACGGTGGTGGCGGCATCATTTTCAAGACTCATTTACAGGTTAATCGGCCAGAAGGGGGTCTAAAAGAAGGAAGCGGAATAGCCCTCTTTCTGAAAAATGAATTTCCCGAAAAGCACCACTATCACTACTTCTATTTGGAAGATGCGCTTGTGGTTTATACTATTGCATTGTAATATAACTTTTCATTAATTTGACGAATGATTTATCAGCAAATTCAAGAAGCACGATATAACGACAAGCGATTACTTGCTGTATTAATCGATCCCGACAAAGCCGGCGAAAAACATCTCGACAAAATATGCGCGAACAGCAATGAAGCGAAAGTCGATTTTTTCTTTGTTGGAGGAAGTTTAATTACATCGGGTGACCTCGAACGCACGATAGCAGGTATTAAAAGAAGAAGTGATATACCGGTGGTTATTTTCCCTGGTAATCATCAACAAATTGATGAGCATGCTGACGCTATTTTACTATTGTCGCTAATATCAGGTCGCAATGCTGACTTATTAATTGGTCAACATGTAATGGCGGCACAGCGACTAAAAGCGTCGGAACTCGAGATCATTCCAACCGGATATCTACTGATTGACGGAGGCAACATGACAACTGTGCAATACGTCAGCGGAACAGCCCCTATTCCAGTTAACAAGCCAGAAATTGCAGCATATACGGCATTAGCTGGAGAGCAACTTGGACTAAAACTAATTTTTACGGAGGCTGGTTCTGGTGCTAATCAACATGTGCCAATAGATGTTATTAGAGCCATCAAGCGTGAGATTAATATTCCACTTATTGTGGGAGGAGGTGTTAGAACGAGAGAATCCGCCTTACAAGTATATGAAGCAGGTGCCGACGTAGTTGTAGTGGGAAATCATTTTGAGAAAAACCCCGATTTAATTCACGAAATTGCAGAAGCCAGAAATAAAGCAACTCGTCTTTGATTTTTAATTAGCAATGCTATTATCCTTGCGAACCTGATTAGCATTCGAACTAAACTTCAACTTAAAACGACGACTGAAATAAGCAGGATCTTTAAATCCTACCGAATGCGCAATTTCTTGAACATTATCTTTTGTAGTGCGCAGTAAGGCAAATGCTTTCTCCAAACGTTGATTTTCGATATAATCCTGAAGATTGGTATTTGTTAGCGTTTTAAAAAACTGGCCAACATAATCTTTAGACACGTACGCTTTCTCCGCAATGCGGTTATTCGAAAGATCTTCACTAAGGTTCGCGTGAATATATTGAATAATATTCACCAAACGTTTATCAAGCAAATAAGAGATTTTTTCGAAACTTTTTTCGTACTCAGGCTTACCATGAATAAAGCGACAAATATGCACTACTAACTCCTCGGTAAAATTTTTCAGCAAGCGATCGCGCCCAATACCACTGTCATGTTCTTCGAATATCATTGTATTCATGAGATAATTCATTTCCTCATCAATTGGCATGATAAAGCAAGGCAATTCAAGAATTGAAAAGAAAGGTATGGCTCCATAAATATGCACATCAAAACCCACAATCGAAAAGATATCTTTTTTTTCATCGGGGCCCTCTTTTGGATGTCGAGAAATTACGTATTGATCTCTTAACTCAGGAGAAGTGTATCCCTCTTTACCAAATACATCATAATGATCACTTTTACCATGGCGGAAATAAATTGGACTCCCCACAGGCATAAAATAAAATTGACCAGGATTAATGCGTTCAAAATCACGCTCCCCATAACAATGGCCACTATTTACTTGAACTAAGATATTTCGAGGCTCAACTGAAGCATTTAATTCGCTAGGTTTTACAATCTCACGCAAATCCGATTTGTGATATTTGACTTGCAGAGATTCAATAATCCGGTTAAATATATCGTCGCGCATTGGTTGCTATTATTTAGAACAAATTTAAACCTCAAAATGACAAATACAACGCATTCATTAGAAAAGTACAAATCGATGACATTATAACGATCCTTTTTTATTGAATATCAGCCACTTTATTTAATGTTTACACATCAATTATTAGTAAAATGAAGTTTGGATTATTCTAATATATGCTATTAGCATCAATTAAAGTTTAATCTTTGCATGGTGAATCAACTAGAATTAATTGGATTTGCCTTTGGCATTATTGGGGTATATCTGACCTTGAAAGAAAACAGTCTTTGTTTTCCAACTGGACTAATTAATGTGGCGGTTTCGAGTATACTTTTCTACCAACAACAACTTTTTGCCGACACGCTTCAGCAATTAGTATATATTCCTATTCTTTTTTACGGGTGGTATGCCTGGAAATTCAAGTTGGCAAATACTAAATTAACGATTGGAACACTTTCGAAAGCAGAAAAGTTAAACTATACGGCCATTACCGTACTATTTGCGGCTGCACTTGGCACCTTATTAAGAAATCATACCACCGCATCAATTCCATGGATCGACTCGGCAGCAACCGCAGCTTCATTTCTTGCCCAATACCTAATTGCACGTAAAAAAATTGAAAACTGGATTATTTGGATAGCAGTAAACGTATTATACATCGGCATTTATACTTACAAAGGCCTTCCACTCTACTCCATTTTGTTTTTCATTTACTTAATATTAGCAATATCTGGATATCGAACATGGAAAAAACAATTATTGATTCTTCCCTTATGATTAGATTAGCGATTGTAGGTCCTGAAAGCACTGGCAAATCGGACCTCACGAAAGCACTTGCAATAAAACTGAATTGTGCTCATACAGTAGAAATTGCCCGCGAATATTTAACAAAACGAGCTGGAGAGTATACTGAAGACGATCTTTCGATTTTGGCGCAATTGCAATGCGAAGCAGAAGACACTTTTCATAATGCATCACTCTTAATTTGCGATACGACCACACTTGTAATTAAAATTTGGAGCGACGTAAAATATGGCAGGTGCAGCAAAGAAATCATCGATTTATACCAAAATAGAAAATACGATTACACCTTACTTACTGATATTGATTTACCATGGAGTAACGACCCACTTCGCGAACATCCATCCATCGAAGATCGTAAAATGTTAATGGATTTGTATAAAATAGAGTTAACCGCACATCAAATAAAATACGGCATCGTTTCAGGTCGAGGTAACGACAGAATCAACAATGCGCTTCATTTGATCGCGGCTCAATTTCCTACGATTTCGGAATCCCTGCTCCGGTAAGAAAACGGAGTTCATTCGAACTCGTCACTTCAGTGCACATCAATTTATGAAAATAGCGGGCAAATCACTAAGTTTGCACCCTCAAAATCACAACTACCGAAAATTTCGATTAGAATGAAAATCTGTAATAATATTCTTGAAGCCATTGGAAATACACCTTTGGTAAAACTAAACAAAGTAACGGCCGATGTTCCTGCTACGGTGTTAGCCAAAGTAGAAACTTTCAATCCTGGCAACTCCATCAAAGATCGCATGGCGTTAAAAATGATTGAAGATGCTGAGAAATCGGGCAAATTGAAACCAGGAGGAACCATCATAGAAGGAACTTCAGGCAACACAGGGATGGGATTAGCCATTGCTGGTATCGTTAAAGGTTATAAATGTGTATTTGCAACTACAGACAAACAATCGAAAGAAAAAGTAGATGCTTTGAGAGCATTCGGTGCTGATGTAATTGTTTGTCCGACGAACGTTGAACCCGAAGACCCTCGCTCTTACTATTCAGTAGCAGCACGCTTAAGCAAAGAACTGCCGAATTCATTTTATCCAAACCAATACGACAACCTCTCGAATCGTCAAGCGCATTACGAACAAACTGGACCTGAAATTTGGGAACAAACAGAAGGAAAGATTACACATCTTGTTGTTGGAGCAGGAACAGGCGGAACCGTAACTGGAACAGGTAAATTTTTGAAAGAAAAAAACCCGAACATTAAAGTTTGGGCAATCGATACATACGGATCTGTTTTAAAGAAATACCATGAAACTGGAATTCTCGACAAGAATGAAATTTACCCGTATGTAACCGAAGGTATCGGAGAAGATTTCATTCCGGAAAACTACGATTTTTCGGTTATTGATCACTTCGAAAAAGTTACCGATCGCGATGCCGCTGTATATACACGTGAGCTTTGTCGTCAAGAAGGCATTTGGGTTGGTTATTCAGCAGGATCAGCGATTGCAGGCGTGATCCAGATGAAAGAACAACTAACGAAAGACGACGTGGTGGTAGTGATTTTCCATGATCATGGAACGCGTTATATAGGCAAAATCTTTAATGACGAATGGATGCTCAATATGGGATACATCGACAAAAAAGGATTAACGGCGGAAGATTTAGTGAAGCAAAATGTTGACTTAAAAACAGTCGATAAAAATGATACTATCGGATACGCCATGAAAATTATCAGTGAGCATAACTTCTCTCAAATTCCTGTTACGAGCGACAACAGAATTGTAGGTTCCATTAGCGAAAAACTGGTATTCAACAGCATTATGAATTCACCAGAATCGAAAAATCAACCAGTAGCTACGATAATGCAAGAAGCCATTCCTTTTGTAGACATTACCACTCCAATAGATACTATTTCTAAAATGGTAAGCGGCGAATCGGAAGCTGTGTTAGTAAAAGACTTTAAACGCGACAAAAACTACATCATTACCCGTTACGATGTAGCAGAAATCATGTCGAAATAATTGAATTTTCAATAGAAAGCCCCTTCGGTAGTACGCCGGAGGGGCTTTTTTGTACATGAGAATACCGCTAATTCAATTAGTTTTGCAATACCATGTTCGACCAAATGAATCGATTAGTGCATCTTCCTGCAGCGCCAGAAAGAATTGTATCGCTAGTGCCATCTCAAACTGAGCTGCTTTATCATTTAGGTCTTGGTGAGAAAGTAGTTGGTATTACAAAGTTTTGCGTACACCCCGAATTATGGTTCCGCAATAAAACCAAAGTAGGAGGCACGAAAAATTTCGATATAGAAAAAATTCGTTCACTGAAGCCCGATTTAATAATTGCCAACAAAGAAGAAAATAGTCGTGAATTGCTTGAAGAATTAATGAAAGAATTTACCGTTTGGATTAGTGATGTAACCGATATTAGAACAGCTCTCGAAATGATTGAAGCGGTAGGAAAAATAACGCACCGCGGCCTTGAAGGAAAAAAAATAACAAACACGATATTAAAAGAAAGAGGTGAATTACAAAAAAATAGGCCTGCTCATCTTAATGGAAAAAGAGTTTGTTATTATATTTGGAAAGACCCTTGGATGACAGTTGGTGACGATACATTTATCTACAGCATGTTATTAGAACTAGGACTACAGCCAATAGGTAAAGGCATGCAACGCTACCCTACGCTATCACCTAAAGAATTTGAACAAATCCCGGATTTTATATTTTTATCGTCGGAGCCCTACCACTTTAAAAAAGAAGATCTCGAAAATATTCAATCTATTTATCCGACAAGTAAAGTAATAATGGTTGATGGAGAATACTTTTCGTGGTACGGATCACGTATAAAAGACAGTTTCGGTTATTTACAAGAACTTATAACTACGCTCTAACGATTACAATTATTAAATTTGCAAACAACACAATAATTCGTGATTAAACGTCTGACTATTTTCATCCTCCTGCCCTTGCTGATAACGCAAGTAGGTTTTTGCCAAAAGGTAGGATTAGTGCTAAGCGGAGGCGGTGCAAGAGGATTTGCGCATATTGGAGTACTTAAAGCCCTTGAAGAAAACAATATTCCTATTGATTATATCACAGGAACTTCGGCTGGCGCTTTAGTTGGCAGCTATTATGCCATTGGATACACGCCATCAGAAATAGAAAACATAGTAGTATCAAAGGCGTTTGAAAGAAGAGCAACGGGGCTATTCAACGAAGAAAATCTTTATAATTTCCTTAAGAATCCCGACGATGCCAGTTGGGTTAATATTAAACTAATATCCGACTCCGGCTTCAAAACACAGCTACCAAGCAACTTTGTAAATCCAGCAGAAATCAACTTTTCATTAATGGAAGATATGGCATCACAAATTGCGATGTCGGGATATAATTTTGATAGCTTGTTGGTGCCATTTAGATGCATTGCTGCCGACATCACTGCAAAGCAACCTATTGAATTTAAACAAGGAGATCTTGCATTAGCCGTAAGAGCCTCGATGGCCTTTCCATTTTATTACGCACCTGTTTTAATTGAAGACAATATTTTATATGACGGAGGTATTTACAACAACTTCCCTACAGACGTGATGCTTAAAGATTTTAATCCTGAGTTAATGATAGGTGTAAGTGCGGCTGGAAATTCAGATATTCCAAATGAAGGAAATTTCTTGAGTCAATTAAAAACCATGATCGTGCAAACCACCAAATACACCATGCCGCGCGAACAAGACATTCTTATTGAACCAAATATTAAAAACATAAACACCTTTCAATTTGCATCAATAAAATCAGCTATTGATAGTGGCTATGCAGAAGGATTAAGAATGATTCCATTTATAAAATCGAAAATAGAAAACCGAGTTGCTAATAATGAAGCATTAAGAATAAAACGAAGTGCATTTAAAAATGCAGGATTTAACATAACAATTGATCAAATAATAGTAAAAGGAGTAAATGAAGATCAAGCGGCCTATATAAAAGCTGTACTGAACCCAAGAAATCAATGTATATCCATTCAGCAATTAAGGAAGGAATGGTTTAAATTAGTTGCAGACGACAACCAACGATATCTATTTCCTAGATTGTTGTACAATACTTCGTCAGGCAATTATGATTTACATGTAGATGTAAGAAAAAACAAAGGTATACTGCTCGACTTTGGCGGCAACATATCTTCTCGACCAATAAATACCGGATTTGTTTCCATTCAGCATAACTTTTGGGGTAAGCAAAGTTTTAGAGCTAACGCTAATATCTATTTCGGCAAATTATACAGCAGCGGACAATTCAGATTACGATTAGACATGCCAGGAAAAGTTCCGTTTTTTATGGAACCCACCATAACCCTAAATCAATGGGACTTTTACAAAAGTAGTAGTGCCTTTTTCGAAGATGTTAAACCAAGTTATTTTGTGCAATACGATAGGTCGTACCAATTGGGGATAGGCATACCCGTTAGAAACAAAGGAAAACTAGTAGGAGGTGGTAGTTCTTTCTTATTGAAAGATAAATACTACATGACACGCAATTTTACTCAAAGCGACACTAGTGACATAACAGAATTTAAAGGAGTTTCGGCATTTCTAGAATTCGATCGTAATACGCTAAACAGAAAAATGTATGCCAATAAAGGTACGTACTTTGGCGTCAAGTTACGTTTTATTAATGGAACAGAAATAACAAAACCAGGCTCCACTCAACTATTACGTGACACAACTGAAAACGATCACCATTGGATTCAAATGAACATCAAATACGAAAACTATTTCACTCAAATGGGGAAAGTGAAAATAGGATTATATTCTGAACTAATGATAAGTAACCAACCTTTTTTCTCGAACTATACAGCCAGCATATTATCAGCACCCGCATTTACTCCAATAGCGGATATGCAAAGTCAGTTTCAAGAAAATTTTAGATCTCATGCCTTTTTAGGGCTAGGAATAAAGAACATTGTAAGCTTGAACGAAAGCTTCGACATTCGACTTGAAGGTTATATATTCCAACCTTATCAAGAGATATTGCAAAAAGAAAACTTTAATGTTCATTATGGCGAAAAATTCAGCAAGCGGTATTTTACAGGAACGATAAACACTGTATTCAAAAGCCCAATAGGCCCAATAAGTTTAGCTTTAAATTACTACGACAAGCGCGATAAACCATTTAGCGTAATTTTCCATTTAGGCTATATCTTATTTAATAGAAAAGCTATTTATTAAGACGTCATTTATCAAGATATTAATTCGAGTAAAAAATTCGAAAAAGAACTTCGAAAACTTAACTAAGAACTAGAATTCGAAGTCGTTCGGAGAGGAAATGAACTCACAAAAATTATAGAATATTCATCGGATGCATACCTTCGTATAGACAAAGAATTAATAATTACTTACGTAAATGGAAAAGCCGCTCAATTAGTTGGCAAAACAAAATCAGAAGAACTAGGCAAACGCATTAAGGAATATATAACTTCAAATTCTTGAAATATTCTTCATGAAAAAATAACAGAAGCGCTTATCTCAAATAATGGATTCATAAAAGAAATCGACTTCGATTATGCTAAAAGAAATATGAAAATTAAATGCTACCCAACAAACTCCGGCGCAAATATATTTATATAGAAAATTACAAAAATAAGTGAAATAATGATGAATGGCAAATTAGAAATATGGAGTCGACATGGGGAAGGGACTACCATTACTATTTATGTTCCATTTGAACTAACAAACAATTAAAAATGAAAATGTTACGCATTGTTATTGCAGAAGACCACACAATTATTCGTAAAGGACTAATACAAATTTTAAAAGAAGAAATACAAAACCTAGAAATTGGGGAGGCGGCAAATATCATCGAATTAAATCAATTGTTACATCATGAAAAATGGGACATGGTAATTAGCGACATTAGTATGCCAGGCAGGAGTGGAATGGACAATCTTAAACAAATAAAAGACCTTTATCCAAATTTACCTGTTTTAATGATTAGCATACATCCCGAAGAGCAATATGCCATTCGTTCACTAAAAGGCGGAGCAAATGGGTATATCACAAAAGATAGTGCGACAGAAGAATTATTACTTGCCGTTAAAACTATCCTTTCGGGTCATAAATATATTTCTGCAACACTTGCCGAACATTTGGCCAAACATCTCTCTCAAAAAGAAAGGGGTGGGTTGCCGCATGAAACGTTATCGGATCGCGAATTTGACGTATTAAAAATGATCACATCAGGTAAAACAGTATCAGAAATCGCTAAAGATTTATCATTAAGTGCAACAACTATCAGCACCTACCGTTCGCGTATACTTGAAAAAATGCATATGCGTACTAATGCTGAATTGACGCAGTATGCAGTAAGTCAAGGAATCGCTTAGTGCAACATTATAAATTATTTTGCAATTTCGATGTCACTTAAAATACTTACTCTATTAATAATGGTCGCATACACCATAAAATAATAATAATAAATTAAACTAATTAAAATAACCCGTTATCGACGTGTTAATAGCACTATTATTCATCTAGGATAAATGTAGAAACCATTAAAATGGTTCAACTTAATTATAAAAAATTTAAATTATTTATAAAAAAGGACTTCTTTGCCCGCATAATTATTCTATATTTATTCACTTTTATATTCGCCTTTAAATTAATTTCACATTTAGAAAGTCATCTCAATTAGGATGCTATAACATGAATAAAAATCAATCAAAGTATATTGATACTTGGGCAGCTACCAAAGAACTTCTTCACTATTTTAATTGTATTACAAGCAATTAAAAGCTGGAAGAAAAGAAGTTAATTAGCACTCAAAACTAGTAACTCCACTTTTATGAATTATCCTATAGAAAATATTTATTTTATGCTAGACCAAATCCATGAGGGTTTGGTTATTCTTGATAAAAATTTTAAATTTAAATACATCAATAAAGCTGCTGCTTTAGTTTTCGGAAAATCGGCTGAAGAAATTATTGGCAGTGAATTATCTGCTGTTGAACCGAAATCATTAATTTCTAATTCATTTAAGCAAATAATATCCGTTTTGAATGAAGACAAAGACCGAGAATGGGAAGAATACTTCCCTAATCGAGAGCTATGGCTTCAATTTAACGCCTACAAAGTAGGTAACGAGATTTACATTTCTTTCCATAATATTAGCAATATCAAAGCGGCTTTTTTAACCGCGTACGAAGAAAGAGCTCGATTTGCACTTGCAGCGAAAGCAACTAAAGATATTATATGGGATTGGGATTTAATTAATAACAAAATATGGTGGAGCGATAATTTCTATAAACAACTAGGACATAAAAAAAATGACCTCGGATCGAATGCTAATATTTGGGAAAAAAATATACATCCTGAAGATATTGAAAGGGTACGCGCCTGCATTAAAGATGCCATTAAAAACGATAAAGAATTATGGACTTCAGAGTACCGGTTTAAATTAGTTGAAGGAGAATATTCTTACATTCTCGATCGCGGTTATTTATATTATGATGAAGAAGGTGTAGCAATAAAGATGATTGGAGCCATGATGAATTTCACCGATATGAAAGAGAAAGAAATTCGACTGCTCGAATTGAGCAAAAAACTACACTCTGTTATTGAAGAAGAAAGGAGCCATTTAGCTAGAGAAATTCATGATGAACTTGGGCAAGAACTAACTTTATTAAAACTTGAACTTAATCGAATAAAAAAATCACTGCCTAGTCATCCGGAAGAGGCACTACTTCAATTAAATAATTCGCTCGAAACATTAAAGAGAAGCATTAATGCAGTAAAAAATATATCATTTGAATTGCACCCCCAATTAATTCGAGAACTTGGAATTAGGGAAGCCCTTGAACGATACATTGTAAACTTTTCAAAACGAAGTGGATTAAAGTGCACATTAGATGCTGACAAAGAATTTCATTGTGACGATGAGTCAAAATCGCTAACCATCTATCGAATTATTCAAGAAGCGCTTTCCAATATAATAAAGCATGCGAATGCAACTAATGTACACGTAAGTATTACTTCTCGTAAACATTACTATAACATATCAATAAAAGATAATGGAATAGGAATAGCTGGAAAACCTGAAGGGAGAATTTCCTTAGGACTTACAGGAATGAAAGAGAGAGCAAATATAATTAATGCTGATCTGGAAATAATTTCAAATAATACAGGAACAACTATAAATATTGTAGTTCCAATTAAATAATTTTATATGATAAAAATTTTAGTAGCAGATGACCATGCCCTATTAAGGAAGGCATTAAGTCAACTGATCAAAGATGTCTATCCTGATGCAATAATACAGGAAGCTGAAAACGGACAAGCTGCACTTGAACTATTGAGAAAAGAAACATTCTCTGTTGCCATTCTAGACCTAACAATGCCATTGCGCGACGGATTAGATGTACTTAAACAGCTGCTTCCAGTTCATAACATCACCACTCCTATTATTGTTTTAAGTATGCACCCAGAAGAACTATATTCACAGCGGGTTATTCGCGCGGGCGGTGCAGCATTTCTAACTAAAGATTGTAATCCAGAAGAACTAACTGATGCAATTCAAGCAATTCTTGAAGGCAAAGAACATATCAGCCATCGCACATCAAATAAACATGATAAAGGCATGCGAGAAGGCCATCCTCAAGTTGAAAAACTTCACGAAAAATTGAGTGATCGCGAACTGCAAGTCCTAAAATTATTTGCACAAGGGAGAAACACTATTGAGATCGCAGATATTCTTATGACCACAACAAATAGCATTAGCACTTACAAAGGGCGAATACGTGACAAGTTGCAATTAAATTCATCGGCAGATATGATTCGCTTTGCAATTGATAACGGATTATGCGGATAGCTACATTTCTGCCAATTACAAATAGACAATAAAGATGTCCTCAAAATGAGTTAATGTAGTGATGCGAATAACAATAGATTTTTGAAGGGATCAATGCAAAAAACGCAACACATCAACTTATGCTGTAAGGTGCTTCAAACAAGCGAAAAAGCATTATTCCTGCTCTTTTTCTTTTTCTTTATTTCTAAAGTAAAGCGTAATTGGTATTCCGCTAAAATCGAAATTTTCGCGCATTTTATTTTCAACAAATCGCTTATATGATTCGCCGATGTATTGAGGCAAATTGCAGAAGAATGCAAATGTTGGTGCGTAACCAGGAAGCTGAGTAATGTATTTAATACTAATATTTTTCCCTTTGATTGCAGGGGGCGGATAATTCTGCACATAAGGCAACATCACTTTATTCAACTTAGAAGTTGAAATTTTAGTGGTTTTATTAGTGTACACTTTTATAGCCGTTTCAAGGGCTTTAAAAACACGTTGCTTAGTTAACGTTGAAGTAAATATTATAGGCACATCTACAAAAGGACTCAACTTTTCTTTAATTGTCTCCTCGTATTTTTTCATAGTGTTGGTTTCTTTTTCCATAAGATCCCATTTATTCACCAATATAACAACTCCTTTTTTATTGCGCTCACAAAGTCGGAATATATTCATGTCTTGCGCGGCAATTCCTTTTGTAGCATCGATCATCATTAAACAAACATCGGCTTCTTCGATGGCTCTTACAGAACGCATCACCGAATAAAATTCGATATCTTCTTTTACTACTCTTTTCTTTCTTAAACCAGCGGTATCGATCAATAAAAAGTCGAACCCAAAACTTTGATAACGCGTATATATTGTATCTCGTGTAGTACCAGCAATAGGGGTTACGATGGCTCTCTCTACTCCTATCAACGTATTTAGCAAGGAAGATTTCCCAACATTAGGTTGACCAATAATTGCAATGCGCGGCAACTCTGGAATCTCAACATCTTCAGGATCGAAAACACCTACCATCGCATCCAACAATTCACCTGTTCCGCTACCGCTCATCGCTGAAATAGGATAGATATCGCCCATACCTAAAGCATAAAACTCATTGGCTTCATGTATGCGTTTAGAGCTATCAACTTTATTTGTTACAAGAAATAATTTCTTTTTGCAACGACGTAGCATATTCGCTACTTCTTTATCGAGATCAGTTAAACCGTCTGCAACATCAACCACAAACAATATCACATTAGCTTCGTCGATTGCCAACTGCACTTGTTTTCTGATTTCTCCTTCAAAAATATCATCCGACCCGGTAACATATCCTCCGGTATCAATTAACGAAAATGTTCTTCCAATCCAATCCGCTTTGCCATAGTGACGATCGCGGGTTACCCCAGACGTTTCATCTACGATAGCTTTTCTTGATTCTGTTAATCGATTAAATAAAGTCGACTTCCCTACATTCGGTCGTCCTACTATTGCAACAATATTTGCCATTGATTGTATTATTGATCGTACCCGAATTTACGAAGCATATATTCGTTATTTCTCCAGTCGTCGAGTACTTTTACTGTTAATTCTAAATGCACTTGTTTTTCGAGCACTTGTTCAAGCTTCCTCCTCGATTCAATTCCGAGTTTTTTAATTGCTTTTCCTTGGTATCCGAGTAATATTCCTTTTTGTGTTTCTCTTGCACAATAAATGGTAGTATAGATTCTATCTATTGTTTCACTTTCTTTATAGCTTGTAATCAGCACTTCTACTGAATAAGGAATTTCTTGTTGGTATAAGCTCAAAATTCTTTCACGAATTATTTCTGCTGCAAAGAATCGCATATTACGATCGCTTACCGACTCATCGTCTTTATCGAAATAAGCAGGTCCTTCAGGCAGCTCGGCAAGAATTTTATTTACCATTACATCAATAGCAAACTTATGCAATGCAGAAATCGGAAGAATTTCCTTTGGGTTTAGCATTTCTTTCCAATGCGCCACCGCCACTTCCACTTTTTCTTGATCGGCCGTATCAATTTTATTGATAATGACATACACAGGCACTACCTGCGATGTTAATTTCATCTTCAATTCTTCATCAATACTTCTGTCGTTAATTTCTGTTACGTAAAGAATTACATCGGCATCGGTAAACGTTTCTTCAACTGCACCAAGCATACGCTCATGCAATTTATAAGCTGGCTTCATTATTCCTGGAGTATCCGAAAAAACGATCTGATAATTTTCGTCGTTCAAGATTCCTTTAATACGATGACGGGTTGTTTGCGCCTTAGCATTGACTATTGAAAGATCCTGACCCAGCAAAGCATTCATCAAGGTACTTTTACCTACATTAGGTTTTCCTACGATATTTACGAAACCGGATTTATGAGACATGGGCGCAAAGATACCTTTTTTTAGAGGAGCATGGAAGGATTAATGCTGACGAAAAGGCATGAAACACCTTTAAAATCGTGTATTTTCTTCCAAAATTAGAAGTAATTCAATAATCCGAAGTGGATTTTGGCAGTTTTGAAAAACAAGGGGTTGTCTTGCTGCGATCCTAACGCATAGTTAAAAGAAAAGATTCCGACCTTAGTTTCAAAGGTAATTCCTGCGCCAAAACCATAAGGATGATCACAAAAAAAAGTTTTATTACTACTATTTTCATAATAGGCCTGGTTATAAAACAATAATAAATAGGAGTTTTGTTCTAGTATCATTCTAACTTCCGCTTTTCCTATTACATAACGAGATGCAATTAAGGACGATTCATCAAAGCCTCGAAGTGATTTTAATCCGCCAATTCGATACAATTCATTACTAAATAAGGATGGACTTTCGACAGCTCCACCAATCGTTCCAATATTAATAACTCCTCTTTGACCAACGGGAAAATAGATATCGGCATTCGCTTCCATTTTATATTGAGTAGTACGTAAAACGAGACTATCGTATAATTCGGTTTTTATTTTTGCATTTTTACTAATCAATCTTGATCCCGCTGCTGCAACTATATCTATTGCATAACCTTTTCTTGGATTTAATCGATAATCAAGATGTTCGATTTGAAGCCCGATACCATAATTTAGAGCTGTTACATCGGCAAACGCAGGCAATTCTTTTGCACTTGAGTACCCTTTTGTACTAATAAGATCACTCGTTTTTTTACCTGCAAAAACCCAAATTGAATTATTACCTGCTAATAAATAGCGGAACCCTAATTGACGATTGATTTCAAGAAAAAATGTGTCTTTTTTAAAAAGTGTTAGGTCGAAATCGATACCGAAAGGTAAACCTAAAATAAAGGGATAACTCATTTTTATTTTCAAATCCTGCGTGCGCGGAAGTGGATTATTCCAATTAAGATCGAACAATTCTGCACGACCGAAAGCATTATGCAATCGCAACTTCACATCACCGGTTACATATACTTTTCCGGCATTCGTATTGTCGGGTTGAACGCCAATAACTCCATTAAATTGGCTTGCCTTTTTATTTTGCAGATAAAATACTGGACGCGCAAATCCCGGAAAATAGTCAATCTCAAAAGGTCTTGCTTCAGTAACAAAAGGAAGTTCTTTTAACTTTAATGAAATCTTTTTGTATAGCGATTCATTAAAAACAGTTCCCGGTTTTAATGATAAATAATTAAAAAGGTAGTCTTCAGAAATCTTAGCATCTCCTTTTACGATTGCGGTATCTAAAACAATCAAAGGGCCTTTATTAAGCACCAAAACAGCCTTTATTTCATGATCAACTATTTCTACGCTATCTAGTTTTACGAATGCAAAGGGGCACCCATTATTCGAACAAAACTTCAATAACTTCGACGTTAATCGTTGGTAAGATATTGGAGAAAAAGGTGTCCCCTCAAAATTGCCTATTCTTAATCCCGATTGAGAAAGCATTGCCAAAGTTTGACTTTCCATTCGAAGCTGAACCAATGCATACATTTCACCAATATGCCACCATATAATGTGAACACTACCCGAAAGTGACATGCTATCGATTCCAGCAGTTAAGAATCCTTGCGAAAAAAAATCTTGCTGAATTTTATTTAATCCTGTAGAAATCGAAAGTGTATCTGCCGAAATCAAATTTAAAAATTTAATTTCAGCCTTTCCTACTTTCGCTTCACTTTTCTTATCTACTGTTTTAAACACAAAACTTCGTTGCCCCGTAACCGTTAGATGCAGCAGCAGCAATAAAGCAAAATATAGAAACTTTTTTATCAATTCAATCTGTATTATAATGACCAATCGATCGTTGTTTTCCCTAACGACTCAAGTAGCGCATTTGTTTTCGAGAAGTGCTTACAACCTACAAACCCAGTTCTAGCTAATGGAGAAGGATGTGCGGCCTCTAAAATAAAATGCTTTTCCTTATTTATAATTGACGCTTTTTGTTTTGCGAAATTACCCCACAACAAAAAAACAACTCCTTCATTCTGCTCCGAAATAGTTCGAATTACCGTATCTGTAAAAAGCTCCCATCCTTTTTTTTGGTGCGAGCCTGCAGCATTTGCGCGAACAGTAAGGGTTGCATTAAGCAGCAATACACCTTGCTTCGCCCATGCTTCAAGATTACCACCTACTGAAATTGGAACACCCACATCACGTAGTAATTCTTTAAACACATTCTGTAACGATGGAGGTTTTCGAATAGTATCGGCCACCGAAAAACAAAGACCGTTCGCTTGCCCATCGCCATGATACGGATCTTGACCGATAATGACGGCTTTCACTTTATCGAAAGGAGTATATTCGAAAGCCGCGAAGATTTTATTTGAGGGAGGATAAATGATATGGCCGAAAATTTTCTCCGTTAGTAAAAATGCACTTAGTTGTTGAAAATAAGGTTTTGAAAATTCTTCTGAAAGACGGTGCCTCCAGCTTTGCTCTATATCCATCACTTCGATTCCCGACATCATACATTCTAATTTATACGTGAAGATACTAATCCATATTGTTCTAAAAAAACAGAAACTTGGAAGCTAACGATTTGCCTCAATAGTAAATTTGACACATCTAGAGCGCAGCAAAGGAAGGAAGAAAATAGACCAAAAAAAGAAGTAAATCAGCCGGTCAAAAAAAGTTTCCCACAAAAATTTAAATATCATTGTGCAAGAAAATATTTAACAAAAGACTTTTTTCATCTTAAAAATCGTTTATTTTGCGACGAATTGTTGAATTAAAACGACACATGCGCAAATCCATCTTATTTATTTTGTTCGGGCTTATCGTTGCCTGCGCAATATCTTGTAAATCAAGAGAAAAATGTCCTGCCTACGGACAAAACCCACAAAAAGCAGCAGAGCGCCCGGCATAATCTCCCTTCGGAGTATCTTTAACAAGAGTGCTATCAAGAGGTAGGCTACTAACCTTCAAGCTCACACTGAAAGAGTAGGCGCTGTCATTAATTATTAACCCTAACGAGCTAGCTTATGCAACCGGAAATCGAAAAGCCGATGATTATTGGGCTGATTGAGTCAGGAGATAAGGATCTTCTTGAGGAAAAGCTAGAATCTTGGCTACCTCAGGAATTAGCCGATCTGTGTAATGATCTAAGCGTTCAAGACCAAGCATTCGTTTTTAGTGTAATAGATAGGGAGCAGGCCTACCAGACCTTTGAAGAGCTCGAGTTCAGCATCCAAGTTGATCTACTTAACGAGCTAAGATATAGGCAAGTACAGCTGATATTAAATGACATGTCGCCGGATAATCGGACGGCATTTTTGGAGCAACTCGATACCGATTATCTTAATAAATTACTAAAACTACTCACGCAAAAAGAGCGTCGTGTAGCCCTATCGCTATTAGGATATCCTGAAGATTCGATAGGACGATTGATGACGCCCGATTATGTGGCAGTAAATCAAGAATGGACGGTAAAGCAAATCATTGATTTTATTCGTAGTCATGGGGAGAACTCAGAAACGCTCGACGTAATATATATTGTTGACGAAAAAGGATATCTCGTTGATGACATTAGAATTGGTGACGTTTTACTTTCTGAGGATCATATTCCGGTTAAAGAGATCCTTGATGGAAAATATGTTTCGTTGCTTGTAACCGACGATGAAGAAGTAGCTATTAAAGTATTTGGAAAGTCGAACCGAGTGGCCTTGCCGGTTACTAATGCTGGTGGATTATTATTAGGCATCGTCACAGTAGATGACATTTTACAACTCGCTAAGGAAGAAAACACCGAAGATATCCAGAAGATTGGTGCGGTAGAAGCGCTCGACGAACCGTATATGGATGTATCACTCACGCAGATGTTGCGCAAGCGAGCTCCATGGCTAATCATACTATTTATTGGAGAAATGTTTACCGCATCGGCCATGTCGTTCTTCGAAAATGAAATCGACAAAGCCGTTGTACTTGCGTTATTCATTCCCCTCATCGTTTCGAGTGGTGGTAATAGCGGGTCGCAGGCCTCAACATTGATTATTCGTGCACTTGCACTTGGCGAGATTACCATACTTGATTGGTGGCGCATTATTCGCAGAGAAATAGTTACCGGATTATATCTCGGATTAATATTAGGGTTCATAGGATTTTCGAGGGTTACCACATGGCATTTCTTCACCGATATATATGGACCTCATTGGTTACTCATTGCACTAACAATTGGCTTTTCAGTATTTGGTGTAGTGCTATGGGGCACAATAATGGGATCAATGATGCCCTTATTTTTAAAACGACTAGGGCTAGATCCTGCAACATCATCTGCTCCCTTTATTGCAACTATGGTTGACGTAACTGGACTCGTTATTTATTTCACCTTCGCTTCTGCTATTCTTAAGGGAACTCTTTTGTAAAATGAGAGGAAAGATTCTATTAATCGACACATTACATTCGTCATTCAAATCGAGCCTTGAACAACAAGGTTTTGTTTGCGATGAAGGTTATAGCTTGAGTAAGGATGAAGTTTTGTCGATTATAGAGAAGTATAACGGCGTGGCTATCCGAAGTAGATTTAAAATTGATGCCGACTTCCTCTCCAAAGCATCACACTTAAATTTTATTGCCCGTGCCGGAGCAGGCATGGAGAATATTGACGAAAAAGCGGCATCGAAATATGGCATTCAACTCCTTAATGCTCCTGAAGGGAATAGAGATGCTGTAGGTGAACATGCCATAGGAATGCTATTAGCATTAACGAATCATTTATTACGTGTCGACAATGAAGTGCGGAAAGGCATTTGGAAACGTGAAGAGAATCGAGGAGATGAAATTCAAGGGAAAACAATTGGAATTATTGGCTTCGGAAATATGGGAACAGCATTTGCAAAAAAGCTTCAAGGTTTCGAGGCAATCTTACTTACCTATGACCCGTATATTACTATCGACAAACAGCAGTATCCTTACGTACAACAAGTTTCATTAGAAACAATTTTTGAGCAGGCGGATATTATTAGCTTACATGTTCCGCTGACCAAAGAAACCAACAAAATGGTTAATGCCGATTTTTTAAATAAATTCAAGAAGCCAATACGACTCATTAATACGGCAAGAGGTAAAGTAGTAGATACAGAAGGGTTGATGGAAGCAATGAAAATGGAAAAAGTTATTGCAGTTGCGCTCGACGTATTAGAATACGAAACAATTTCTTTTGAAAATATTGACGCATCACAATTACCAATCCCTTATCAATATTTAATAAATAGCGAAC
>CAIRUC010000131.1 GCA_903881665.1 uncultured Bacteroidota bacterium
ACGTTAGCATTAAAAGAAATGTCTTTTGTTGTTTCACCATTCGACCAATTATAAGTAGCACCTGGAATTGAATCAACTGATAAAGTAACAGGAGCTCCATCGCAATAGCTATCGCCACTTGAATTAGATGTAATAATTGGATTTAATATACAAGGAGGCATTACATTCAGAGTTACTTCAGACGAATACACTGTATCGCACATTCCTACCACCTTTAATCGATATAAATATCCATTCATACTTAAATTAGGATAATTAATCACCAAAGTGGATGTATTCATATCTGCATACATATAATCATCAAAGATTGGAGAAAACCCATTACCAGAACCATCATTTAATTCCCAGCGCAGATTCGTACAACTAGCTGCACTAGACACTTGGGCAGCTATAGTCTTTTGCAAGTTAGAAGCCGCAACAATAACAGAAGGAAGCGGTTGAACGGTAGTAGGACTACAAGGATGAGGGAAGTAAGACATTTCATCCACATTTACGGCAAAATAATTTCCATAACTATTATAAAAACCACCACCGATATTCCCTCCAATTGAAAACTGCAAACTAGAAACATTTGGCCAATCCATTTCAACTGTATAATAAGATCCTCCAAAAAATAGCGAAAGAGAGTCAGTAAGATCTCTGACATATAAATTATTACCTAAAGAATCATTTCCGAAAATTTTAAAAAAAGTAACATCGCTAAAATTCAATGTAATTAAAACTTTTATACTTGTAAGATTATAAACCCCACAAGTAGAAAATGTTCCACCCGGAGCACCAAACTGCAAGGAATTAGTACTACCATTTGTGTATGGAACATCATCAATATGACCATTTCCAACTGATGCATCCCAAGGAAATCCGTTTTCTACCCACATATTATTACCAGGAGTACCTGCTTCAAATCGAAGCGTATCTGGTGCAGGAGGCGGCCCTTGCGCGTATCCGATATTCGATACAAAAATCAGAATTATAGCTAGTATTAATTGTTTTAAAGACCCATTTAGTAAGCCTTTGCATTGCATTTTCATAAGGAATATAATTTGCAGTTAATTTTCAAATGGAAGTAAATACTGGAAATAAAGACAACGAAAGCGATTTAAAATGTGCACAATAATTCACAATTGCTGCCCCAAGTCACCTAATTCTTAGTCTGTAAGTTATTAAATGACATGTCGCAATTTACGGCAGAAAACATGAAAAACAATACTTTTAAATAAAGGTTAATTTTATGATTTTCAATTTGTTAATATTTTTTTTAAAAAAATTATTAATTTTAAATTGATTTAATACGTCAAATTGTAATTGTAAGGATTGATTAAAAAAACTAAAGCAAATAACTTTTCTCACCTAAAGAAAATAATAAAGGCCGGAAACCGGCCTTAAAATTAATGATCGAATACTACATTTTTTACTTCATTATAATTACTCCTAATTTATAGCCGGATGTGATTTTCGAAAAAAGCCACTAACCGCCACCACTTTAAATCCATAGTTTGAATTAATAATAGGAGTTTGTAGCCATTTAGTATTTAATAATTGGAATTGCATAGAAGGTTTGAAATGAGGAATTCAAAAATAAAATTCATGATCACCTTTCTATTTTTTTCCGTTGCCGCGGAGGCCTTCATTCTTTTGTCTTGAAAAAAATTAAAGAAGCAAAGAAAA
>CAIRUC010000132.1 GCA_903881665.1 uncultured Bacteroidota bacterium
GCACCGCCTTGGATTAACCAATTAAAAGTAATTCCTGGTGTGCTATTTACGGCATATACATAGCTTTGAAAAGGAACGATGGAAGGATTTCCGATAATTGATTGTACTGTTGGTAAACCATTTACAACAATAGTTGTACTGTTTGAATTAGTACAACCATGAATATCTGTACCAACAACCTGATAGGTATTGGTACTGGTAGGATAGAAGGTAGTATTATTTAAAACACCATTATTCCATGAATAAGATACGGCACCAGTGCCATTTAATGTTACAAGACTGCCGCTACAAACCACAGTGCCTGCAGAATTGCTGATACCCACATTTGGTAAACTATAAAATGAAACGGATTGAGCAGGAGAAATTCCATAACAGCCACCACTATCAATACGAACAGAATAATTACCCGCAATGGTAGCTGCAAAATTTGCAGTGTTAGCACTAGAGATAACACTTCCGTTACGATACCATTGATAGGTATACCCACTACTGTTGGTAGTATATAAATTAACAGGTGTTCCTTGGCAAAATGTGTTGGTACCAGCAAGATTAGCATTAGGAACAATACAATAGACGGTTAAAGTAGCAACATCTGAAGTCGCATTACATGCTCCATTAGAAATTAAACAACGGTATTGATAATTATTTTGAGAATTAAGAACACTTGAAATTGTTAGCGTATCGGAATTAGCCCCAGAATATAACCCTCCATTAACAATGTTCGTAAATCCTGTACCACTATTAACTTGCCACTGATAGGTGGCGCTAAGTGAAGTAGATGCAACATTAAACTGTACTGTTGTGTTTGGATTAACCGCTTGCGACGTAGGTTGAGTGTTAATGACAAAATTATCAACAGCCGTTACTATTGTAGTATTGGAAGTAGCGACACAGTTACCGTTGGAAACAGTTACTGAATAATTACCAGTATTAGTTACAGTTATAGATTGTGAGATAGAACCATTTGACCATGTATTGCCAGTAGGACTATTCGATGTTAAGGTTACAGAATCCCCAATACAAAAAGTTGTAGGACCGGTATATGTAATTAGAGGTATGGCAGGTACAGGATTTACAGTTGTAGTTATGGAATTTATTGTTGCTAATCCGTTCACAACACAAGAAAATGTTCCACTATTGGAAACTGTTACCGACTGAGTCGTAGCTCCATTTGACCATAAAAATTGGCTAGCATTTGGCCCGTTTGCTACTAATGTAACACTACCTCCTTGACAAAAAGTAGTTGGACCACTTGTTGATATATAGGTCTGCTGAGATAAATTATCCCATGCAACATAAACAATGTCGTTAGTTGAAGTGTTTTGAGGTCCATAAACTGAAGTGTTTCCAACAAAATACTCAGGGCATGGGTCACGTTGATAAACGATGTGAATTTTATTATCATTTCTTTTTGCGATGGAAGGCCAGACACATTCTTGATATTCTCCGTCTCCACCTTGCGCTGCACTTGGAACTAAATCTTCTGGAGTTGACCATGTAGTACCCATATCTTTAGAAAAAGTTAAGAAGATATGTCGCAGTGCAGCATTGTAAATAATGGTATCTGTAGCTTCAGAAACTGAAGAATATACTAAAAATACATTGTTGTTTCCATCAAATCCGATTTGTGGGTGAATTGTTAAACCACCATTACCGTAACGGCCAAATGGAAGGTCAGTTCCATTACCAGCAGGTAATGTGAATTGTCCGTCACCATTTTGGTCAACTAAACCAGCAACTTCAGCTGGAGCTGCCATACCTTCATTCCAGTACATGATACCAGAAGTTGTTAAGAATACTGCTAATGAAGTACCAGCAGTTATATCATTATCTAAGCATCGCATTTTACTCCAGGTAGCGTGAACCATTCCATTATTGTCTAATGTGACGTTGATATCTCCCGCATTCGACATAATGGTATCCCCAATTCCATCTCCATTAATATCAGATATAAGTGGAGAATAGTCAGCTGCTGTGTTGTAAGCAGCAATTGGGGCAGCTTCGATAATTGTTTTTGTCCAAGTTGTTCCGTTGTCAGTAGATTTCCACATAACAACATCGCGCATTAAATCAGCAGCAGCAATTACTACAATATTTCCACTACAATCGATACTATAATTATCAGCAGCAAAACCCTCATAATAGGAAGAATCGCAACCAGGTAATACAATATGTTGAATATCCCAAGTTACTCCTCCGTCTTGTGAACGTGAGTAAGTTAAAGGACCACTTTGTCCTAAAACCGGAGTTGTTCCTGTACCTTGAGAGTTTACGATAGCATGAACTGTGTTGCCATTAGCTCCACCAGCAGCCATTCTAAACCAAACGTCAGTACTTGGAGGTGTTCCACCTACTGGGCTATAAGGTGTCCATGATCCAGAACCTTTAGTTCTTTTCATTAGCATACCTGCCCCTGTTGCACCAACGTGAGCTAAAGTGTACTCATTTCCACCTACAACTGCCATGTTAGCAAATCCAGTTCTTACACCTTCAATACGAGCTGTTGGTAGTGCACCCCAAGCAGTACCGTCATAGTAATTATAACCTGTTCCACGATCTGGCCATGTTCCAGGAACAGCAGAGAATGTCCAAACAGCAGAGATAGTTCCGTCACCGTTGTTTACTAAACGACGAGCTGGTCCACGGTTAGATTGTATGTCATACAATGTGTTTCCAATCACCGTTTCTGTAATGGAGGTGGTGCTAATCGTACCTTTGTTAGAGTTTCTAGCGGTAACACTCGGCATCCCAATTCTATTAATTGGTGCATAGTTTGGCAGGTCAATATCCTTTATAGCGGGCCTTGCATCATTTAGATTTCCAGTATATTTTAATGGAATTCTGTGATTTTGGGCAAAACACAAGTTGCTAATTACAATTAGTAAAAGTAGAATCTTTTTCATGTTGATATTTATTTATGGGACGTAAATTTAGAAAAATATATTAAATAAAAAAGGCATACAATTTTTATGTATGCCTTTATATTAATTTAATTTTTAGCACTAAATATTCCCTTGACCTAAAAGCACAATCGGATTTTCTAATAATGCTTTTAATGTATTCAGGAATTTAGATCCTACTACACCATCAACTACGCGGTGATCGCAGCTTAATGTTACTTTCATTACATTACCCGGTTGTACAATTCCGTTCTTTACTACTGGAACTTGTTTAATGCCACCTACTGCTAAAATACAAGCGTCTGGCGGATTAATAATCGCAGTGAACTCTTCAATATTAAACATGCCTAAGTTAGAAATCGTAAACGTGTTTCCTTCCCAGTCTGCAGGTTGTAATTTTTTATCTTTTGCTTTTTGAGCGTATGTTTTTACTTCAGTAGCAATTTGCGTTAGTGTCTTGCTATCCGCATAGCGAACTACCGGCACTAATAGTCCGTCTTCAACAGCTACCGCAATACCAATATTAATATGATTGTTATAACGGATTCTGTCACCTAACCACGATGAGTTAACTGCAGGATGCTGACGTAAAGCACTGGCAACTGCTTTCACTACGAAATCGTTGAAAGAAATCTTTACTGATGCTACTTGGTTTACACTTTCACGTGCATGCACAACAGCATCCATATCGATATCCATGGTTAGGTAAAAATGCGGAGCCGAAAATAAACTGTCACTCAAGCGACGAGCAATCGTTTTTCTCATTTGCGATACTGTTACTTCTTCAAAACTTTCTGATGTAACCGCATTCGGAGCAAAAGCAGCAGTTTGCACAAACGTTCCTGGCTTAAACCAATCGATATCGCGTTTAACAATGCGTCCGTGATCACCCGATCCTTTTAACATTCCTAATTCAATTCCTTTTTCATGCGCTAAACGTTTCGCTAACGGCGATGCTTTCATGCGGTCGTCGCTACTAGATGAAGTAGTAACAACAGGACGAGCAGGTTCAGCCTCTAAGGGAGCCGCCACAGGAGTAGGAGCAGGAGCAATAGTCGCAGGTGGTGTAGGTGCAGGTGCCGCGGCGGCAGCATCTTTTGCTTGTTCCAATGCTAAAAGTGCTTTGAAATCTTCACCGGCTTTTCCCATAATAGCTAAAATGCCATCAACAGGTGCCGCCTTACCCTCTTCAACTCCAATATATAATAAAGTTCCAGTACTGTAACTTTCAAATTCCATGGTTGCTTTGTCTGTTTCGATTTCTGCAACTAATTCTCCACTCTTCACTGCATCTCCAACTTTCTTATGCCATTTCACTACAACGCCTTCTGTCATAGTATCACTCATCTTAGGCATTCTAACTGTTTCTGCCATTTCTTTAGTTTAATTTGGGTAGTATGGATGCATTCCTTAATTTCGGATATGCATATACGTTAGTATTATTCAATTATATAAGGATAGTCTGTTTGATCGTATACATCTTTGTACAATTCTGATGCATCTGGGTAAGGTGATTCTTCAGCAAACTTCACACTGTCTTCAACGATATCGTTAATTTTCGCATTAATCGCTTCGATTTGTTCTTCGGTAGCAAATTTATTTTCAATAATAGTTGCTTTCACCATTTCAATTGGATCTTTCGCTTTGTAGCCTTCTACTTCTTCTTTCGTTCTGTATTTTGCAGGATCACTCATCGAGTGTCCTCGGTAACGATAGGTGTTGATTTCTAAAAACATTGGACCTTTTCCTGATCGTGCATGTTCTACAGCCATTGTCATTGCTTCGTGAACCGCCTCTACGCTCATTCCGTCAACAGGATAACTTGGCATATCATACGCTAATCCTAATTTGTAAAGCTCATGTACGTTAGAGGTGCGTTCTACCGAAGTGCCCATAGCATATGCGTTGTTTTCTACAATAAAAACAACAGGTAGTTCCCATAACATGGCCATATTAAATGCTTCGTGCAAGGCTCCCTGACGAACAGCTCCGTCGCCCATGTAACAAACTGTTACTAATCCTGTATTGTTGTATTTGTCGGCGTAAGCAATTCCTGCGCCCAAAGGAATTTGGCCACCAACTATACCATGCCCACCGAAAAACTTCTTCTCTTTGCTAAACATATGCATCGAACCGCCTTTGCCTTTCGAACATCCTGTGATTTTGCCATATAATTCGGCCATTACTTCACGCGCCGTAATCCCTTTTCCTAAAGCATGTGCATGCTCACGGTAAGCGGTGATCATATTGTCTTCAGGTTTTAGTACAGAAATAGCTCCCGCTACAACAGCTTCTTGTCCGATGTATAAATGGCAGAATCCTTTTATCTTCTGCATTCCGTAAAGCTGACCTGCCCTCTCTTCAAAACGACGCATTAACTGCATCTCTTCATACCATTTCAGGTACATCTCACTGCTGAATTTCAGCTTGCTCTTTTTTGCTTTGGATGTAGTTGTTTCCATTGTTTCGCAAAAATAAGCGAAACGGTAATACAAAAATGAGAATCATCAGTTTTTACGGCGATACATGGATGATGAAATTGTCGTTTTTGATGCCGATTCAATCCCCTTCCCAATAAACTATCTAAATAAAACGGCTTCACCGGCTCCGCACTCCCTGCGCCAAGCGAAGCGTCTTTGTGTCTATTGCATTTAATCAAAAAGCGCAACGGGTCAAGCAACGTTGCCTACTTTTTTTCTCTTACAACATACTGTCCGCACTGAAAAGAAACGGCAATAGGTTTTTAACGCTCTCAGAAACAATGTACTTACCGTGACCAGCTTCCATTATCAAACGAATATTTTGTCCATAGCGCTGCTCATATTCGGCCATCACTTGGCGACAGTCGCCACAAGGGCTCACGGGCACCGATGGTAACTTTTTCCCTTCGGGATAAGCAGTGATAGCAATGGCTTTAATTTTTTCGCCCGGATGTTGGGCTCCCGTAGAGAAAAAGGCAACACGCTCGGCGCATAGTCCGGAAGGGTAGGCCGCGTTTTCTTGATTATTACCTCGAATCACTTTTCCGTTATCGAGTAGTACCGCCGCTCCTACATGAAAATGCGAGTAGGGAGCATAAGCATCATCGGCAGCTTTCTTAGCTTCTTCTACCAACAGCTGATCGGCTTCTGGTAATTTTTCTAAAGATTCATATTCTTCAAAACTACTATCGAGAGTTATTATGCGCATAAAAATGTATTAGGGGAGGAAAGGTAAGAAATATTTTGATATCGCAGAACGAATGAGGAAATACATGAGACAAAGTGCACAAAAAAAGCGCTACAAGATTCATGGAGAAATCGTATAACGCGTATTGTGTTTTTAAAATTTCGCCTTGCCTAGTATTCGATATTTTCTAACTGATAGAATGGAGTTTAAAAAAATGAAGACGAGGATAAAGGAAAATTTAATACCAGCGTTACGTCGTTGCCATGGGATGAGAATTTCTACTTTTTCACTTAACGAAGTGTTCGATAATTTCTATCGGCATAAATGGGGTTCAAAAAAATATCGCAGAAGAGCCTTAAGGAAAATTTAAAACCGTATTTTACAGAGGGTAAATGAGGATTTTAAATTTTCCTTCTAATGAAGTATCCGATATTTTATTAATTCCCATATTAATGGAAGTATTCTTTCATCCTCTCAAAGAAACTCTTATCACCTTTCCCTGGCTTCGGTTTGAAATTCTCCGAATCTCTTAGTTTTTCAAGTGTTTTCTTTTCTTCTGCAGTGAGCTGTTGCGGTGTCCATACATTAATATTTACCATTAAATCTCCTCTCGAATAGCTATTCACTGCAGGAATTCCTTTTCCTTTCAATCGCAATACTTTTCCTCCTTGCGTTCCAGGCTCAATTTTAATTTTCGCTTTTCCTTCGATAGTCGGAATTTCGACCGACGTTCCTATGGTAGCATCAATAAAACTGATGTATAAATCGTACATCAAATGATCTCCATCGCGTATTAAATTGGGGTGTGGAATTTCTTCAATTACGATTAGTAAATCGCCAGGGATTCCACCGCGCTCAGCAGCATTTCCTTTGCCGGTTACAGTGAGTTGCATGCCTTCCCCAACTCCTGCAGGAATATTAATGGTGATTACTTC
This sequence comes from uncultured Bacteroidota bacterium, assembly GCA_903881665.1. GTDB lineage: Bacteria > Bacteroidota > Bacteroidia > AKYH767-A > OLB10 > CAINEC01. The sequence goes on from CAIRUC010000132.1 coordinate 7,004, forward strand.
TTCTGCTTGTTGGGTGCCATTGCCGTGACAAGCTTTACACTTACTGGCAATAGTTTGTCCTTCTCCGTTACAAGTAGGACAAGTTGTGATCGTTTGCATTTGGCCTAGGAAACTATTCGTTACACGACGAACTTGTCCTGACCCTTTACATGTACCGCAAGTATGAAAAGCTCCTGATCCTGCTTGAGCACCCGAGCCGCCGCAAGTATTACAAGCAACAGCCTTGTTTACTTTTATCTTTTTCTCAACTCCATGTGCAATTTCATCGAGTGTAAGTTTTACTTTGATACGAAGATTGCTACCGCGATTTACAGCTCTGCGTCCTCCGCCTTGGCGCCCACCACCGCCAAAGAAACTCTCAAACGGATTGCCACCACCTCCGAAGATATCGCCAAACTGGCTAAAGATATCATCCATATTCATGTGTCCGCCGCCGCCGCCAGAAGCACCGCCCATGCCAGCATGTCCATATTGATCGAAACGTGCCTTTTTATCGGGGTTGCTTAATACTTCATACGCCTCCGCAGCTTCTTTAAATTGCTCTTCAGCCTCTTTGTTGCCAGGATTTTTATCGGGGTGATATTTCAAAGCCATCTGACGATAAGCCTTCTTGATATCTGCCTCAGAAGAACCTTTTGTTACTCCTAAAATTTCGTAATAATCGCGTTTTGCCATGACTTATTAATTTCCAACTACCACCTTCGCGTAGCGGATCACTTTATCATTTAAATAATAACCTTTCTCTAAAACATCAACTACCTTTCCTTTTTGAGCTTCATCAGAAACGGGGATATTGGTAATTGCTTCATGCATATCTACATTAAACTCCTCGCCAATAGCATTCATAACCTTTAGGCCGCGTTGCTCGAGAGTAGAATTTATTTTGTTATAGATTAATGTGATGCCAGTTAGCCGATCATTGTTGGCATCGGTTTCCATTGCTTTCATTGCGCGATCAAAATCATCGAGCACCGGTAGCAAAGTAGAAATGATATCTGATCCCGCTGATTTAATTAAATCGGAGCGGTCTTTGAGGCTTCGTTTTTTATAATTCTCAAAATCGGCATAAAGTCGCAGGTAATTATCTTTTTGTTCTGCCAAGTCGGCAGTCAGTTTGGCAATTGGATCCTCTTCAATAGGCATCTGCTCTGAAGCCTCAACTTCCGACTGTAGTTTAAGCTCATCGGAAGCATTTTGATCTGTTTTTTGTTCTTCGGTTGGGTTTGTTTGTTTCTGGTTCATGACATTTCGCTTGCACGTAAAAGGGAATTTTATCTTCATTTTGTTGTCGCCGGCGGTTTCAATAATGTTGCCATCTCTATTTCCGTCGTCATTTTGGCAGGCGAAGGTAGGGAATTTCGGCCTTTCGCCCGAAGATTCGCATGAATGGATATTCAAATAGCCGATTAAGCTATGAAAAAGCAAACGCATTTAGGCGTGCGTGTTGAACTGAAAAGAGGCAATCATCAGGAAGAAAGATTGTTGTTTATTGTAATAAGGTGTTTAATTGTTGGATTTGCTTGCATTTGACGGAGAATATAGATGCATACAATCAATATGGGAAAAGACGATGAAGTTAATTATAAAGTTGTGTTTCTGGACAACTATTTTAATGTTAATTAATAAATTTCCGAATTATTATTCTGTTGAATAATGTTGTGATTTTTTAAGTTTAAAGCACAATATTTATACTGTGATTAAAGTAATTTGTAAACTTTTTTTGTTAAACGATATTTTTGAAAATTCAAATAAAATAAAAGTGGAGACCGGAACCCACTTTAAAAAACGGGGCTTAATCTGAAAAGCCATATGATTAGGAAAAATAAAAATTAATTTAAAATAAAAAACGTATTATTAATCTGTTTAATAGCACTTACTTCTATTTCAATAGTAAATGCTCAAAATTGTAAGTATAAAATAAATGAAATCGATAAGTTTACAAATAAGTATACTAAACTAACAAAACCTGAAAAAGTAATTGGCTCATTTTATACTTCTGGTGATTTTAGTGCTAAAAAAATTGATACATCCTATTTTTTCATTTTCGATTATGTCATAAGTCGTTATTCGAATTTCGATCCATATAGTATAAAAAGAGGTTCGACTTTAGTTTTTTTAATGGAAAATGGAGAAGTATTGACACTCAATTCGGCTGATGATATAAATGGAACGAAAAAAATAGTAATTGGTTTGCCTCCAGTATATGAATGTTTTTTAACAAATGTTAGCTATCCTGTTACAAAAAATCAAATAGATCAGTTTTTTAAATCTAAAGTTAAATCTATTAGATTTTATAGGGTAGAAAGCAATGGTAAAGAAGATTATATTGACAATGAAATAAAAAACAGAAATCAAGATGATATTCAGAATTTAATCAAATGTGTTTTTTTAAAATAGTCTTTACTTAATAATAGATTGTTAGATAGGATATTGAATAACAAATATGTTGCCTCTTAGTTGAAAAGTGTCGACTTGAAAAAACAGATTTAACGTTTTAATAATGATAAAAAGAATTTGTCGCCTATCTAACTTTTTTATCTACACCGCTACATCTTTTTTTTTACTTTTAAATTTTCCACATAAAATAATTTTTCGGGTGAGGTAATTGAATCATTCTTTATACCTATGTAATAATTTAATAGTAATTAAGTTTGCGAAATATTGAAATTTAGCAGTTCAATTTCTTTTATTAATACCGATCGATTCGCGCTGCTTTTTTATGAAGGCCTTCCTTTAATTCGCTAAAATTTAGTAAAGTCGTTTTTGTGTATTAATGCAATACATATCTTTGATGCTTTGAATGATCGTTCAAAAAAGTATCTCAATTCACCCCAAACTCCTTGAAATGAAAAAATTAAATAGTACTGGCAAAGCACTTTTATTCTGTATCGCTTTCTTTAGTTTAATACTATCCTCTTGTAAAAAGGATGAAGTAGTAGACACACCAACGGTCTCTGTTTCATTAACAGCTGAACAGCAAATTGAAAAGGCGCTTGTGGCATTTGCAGCCAACCTTGCAGCTAATCCGGCTACCACTGCCGATCTGTCTGCAAGAATAAAAACGTATATGCTCGAAAATCGCGAATTTTTTTATGGTTCTACTGTTACTTTGCTTAATAGCGCAGGCGTTGCTACTTATAGCCCATACTGGTACCGATCTGGTGATAGTTTGTTAGAACTCAACTTAGCTGCCGATACTGCGTATCATATTAATGATCAACCTTGGTTACGTCAACCTATCGATATCGGTAGTGCTATTTGGACCACTCCGTACTTTGATGCAGGTGGAGGTAACGTTTGGATGAAAACGAAATCTGTTCCTGTGATTGTTAACGGAAAAATCATCGCGGTGGCAACTACTGATTTGGCAATTTTAAAATCAGAACAAAAAATTGAATTAGCCCTGGGTGCATTCGTGTCGAATTTAGAGGCTAGTCCAGCTAATACTACTGATTTATCTGCAAGAATTAAGGCGTACCTAGAGGGTAATCCCGATTTGTTCTATGGCTCAACGGTTACATTGCTTAATAGTGCCGGCGTGGCGTATTATAGCCCTTACTGGTACCGGTCAGGTAATAGCATGTTGCTTACCGATTTAGCCGCCGATACGGCGTATCATATTAATGATCAAGAGTGGTTGCGCCAGCCGATTGATAGCGGTGTTGCCATCTGGACCAATCCTTACTTTGATTTGGGAGGTGGTAATATTTGGATGAAAACAAGATCTGTTCCTGTCTTCGTAAATGGACAAATCGTTGCTGTAGCAACAACCGATTTGGCTCTTTAATTAATGAGAGTTTGACAAGTAATAACTTCGGTTATTTACGTCGCTAGTTTTTTCGGAAAAACCGGACTCATCCATGCGTTGGGTCCGATTTCTGAAAGTTTTCTATTCATATTATACTAACGATTTTGCTTGATGCATTCTACTTTGGCTTAATGTGCCTTTGTGGTTATTAATTAGGAATTGACACACTTTAGTTAGAGTACGAAGGACGTTAATCCAGTTAATTATAAAAACTGTTATTTCTATTGTCCCAGTATTATTTTATTAAGTTGTCATTGGGGATAGCAAACGTGATGAGAGAAAGGAATGCTTTAATTCGGCAATTACAAACTAAATATAAAATATTTAAATAGTATGCGTTTAATCTGTTTTATCTTATTGATTTTACTAATGTCTTCTTGTAAACAAAATACCCCTAATTCAAATATGTTATTTTCCGACTATTTTAGCTATAACGATTCTGTTGAGGCGGGAGGAGTGAAAATGATTCCTATAAAAACACCCGTAGGAGAATTTAAAGTTTGGACAAAACGTTTTGGAAGTAATCCTAAAATAAAAATATTATTATTGCACGGTGGTCCTGCAATGACGCATGAATATATGGAGTGTTTTGAAACCTTTTTTCAGCGTGAAGGATTCGAATTTTATGAGTATGATCAATTAGGATCTTATTATAGCGATCAACCTAAAGATAGTAGCCTTTGGACTACCGAACGATTTGTTGAAGAGGTGGAGCAAGTGCGAAATGCAATTGGTGCAGATAGTACCAATTTCTTTGTGTTGGGTAATTCATGGGGCGGTATTTTGGCAATGCAATATGCTTTAAAATATCAACATCATTTACGAGGATTGTTGGTTGCGAATATGGTTGCTAGTGTGCCTGATTATGGAAAGTATTCGGATGAAGTACTAGCAAAACAAATGAAGCCGGAAGTGCTTTCTGAAATTAAGGACATAGAATCAAAAAAGGATTTTAATAATCCGCGGTATATGGAATTACTATTGCCAAATTTTTATCAGGAACATTTATGCCGATTAAAAGTATGGCCTGAAGCCATTAATCGCGCTATGAAACATCTTAACGGTGAAATATATACTTTGATGCAAGGACCTAGTGAATTTGGTGTAAGTGGTCGTCTTGCAAATTGGGATATTAAAAATCGTTTGCATGAAATTAAAGTGCCCACTTTAATGGTTGGAGCAAAGTACGATACCATGGATCCTAAAGCGATGGAAGAGCAAAGTAAAATGGTTAAGAAAGGAAGGTTTCTTTTTTGTCCGAAGGGTAGTCATCTCTCAATGTGGGATGATCAACAAGTTTTCATGAGTGGCGTTGTGAAATTTATTCATGATGTTGATGCCAATCAATTTTAAAAATAATTTATACTTTTTCGTGTTATTCTTCTGAGAAAATGTATGCTAAAAAAAAGGGTTAATTATTTACGTGATGAGGGTGGTCTAAACTGTTATTTTAATCTTCCTCAATTTCAAACTCCGCATCTTTCTCCCATATCTCCATCTCGCATGGCTTACAGTTGAATTTTAGTTTGTATTCTAGTTCCCCTTGCTTTAATATCAATGGCTCTTTTACTTTTGAATCGAGGGTGTCTTTATGATATTTCGGACATTTCCCTAATTCATATTTAATACAGTATTTAGTAGTCATTACTCGCGATTTTCCAGGATCCCATTGAAGTTCGAATGCTTTCTCTATTTCAGTTACACCATGTCGCTCGTAAAATTTTCGTGCTTGCTTATTCGCAACGTTATAGGTGAAGTCGAGCTTTGTTTCGGGATAGGGGTGATCGGTTTTTACAATCGGTCGCTCTATGCGTTTATAACCTGCTTTTCTGATTTCGATTAATTGATCATAAACATTACGACGCATTTCGTTGATTTTCGATATCGGCAAAAACCAATTGTCAGAAAATTGAATTGTAATTTCATCAGCAGTAAAAGGGGTGAAGCCTGTTTTTGCTAATTGATTTTTTATCGACGATTCAATTGATTCGTTGTTCTTGGTGCAATTTTTAGAATGTTCTAATACTACTGTTGCGGTGTAGTTGTCTTCATCTGTTGCCGATAATACAAACCCATCTTCATGCTCTGCAAGAATTAATGTGCTGCTGATCTTTCTTACGGCGCTATCTTCTCTTTCTACTAATTTAATAAATGCCGCGTCATTGTTTCGGTAAATTTCTGTTCCCGATTTTATTTCTTTCAATACATTAGGATAAACGTATCCGTTTTCTGCTCGGTTAACATGAATGCCGTCTGATTCATTGTCGTTATTAATAAAGCAAAGTCCGTCGCCGTTATTTAACATTTGTCCATTTTCAATTTCATAGGCATTGCCTTTGGTTCTGATTAGCTTCCCAATGTATTGTCCTCTCGACTTCGGACTTTCCCACGACCCAATGGTGCTGTGACGTTCATTTACAAAGTAATCGGTATACCCTCTGTTAAAAGTTCTGTTTAAGGCAGAATCGAAAGTGTAAGTGCATTTTCCAGAGGATGCTTTTGTGTATTGATCGTTACCCTCTAAAAATGCGTCAACCTTTTGTCGTAAAAAAGACACATTGTTTTTTACGTAAACAATATCCTTCAATCGTCCTTCAATTTTAAAAGAGCAAATTCCTGCTTCAATTAAATTCGGAATTTGATTCGTTACGTCAAAATCTTTAATCGATAATAAATGACTATTCTTGATTAAAGTATTTCCATTTCCGTCGATAAGGTTATAGGGTAATCTGCAATTCTGTGCACATGATCCTCGGTTCGCACTGCGTTCTCCATTGGCTACGCTCATGTAGCAATTTCCGCTGAAGGATACACATAACGCTCCTGTAACAAAAAACTCTAATTCTACATCGGTAGTCGAGCTAATTTCTTTTATCTGATCGAGGTTTAATTCACGAGCTAAAACAACACGTTTTAATCCCGCATCTTTCAGGAATTTAATTTTATGAGGATCGCGGTTGTTGGCTTGCGTACTTGCATGTAAAAGGATAGGAGGTAAGTCGAGTTCGAGTAGTGCCATGTCTTGAATAATTAAAGCATCTACTCCGATATTGTATAATTCCCAAATTAACTTTCGGCAAGTTTCTAATTCATTGTCGTAAAGAATTGTATTTATAACCACATATACTTGAGCATTGAATAAATGAGCATACTTCACCAAAGCGGCTACATCTTCTACCGAGTTCGTAGCGTTTGATCGCGCACCGAAAAGCGGAGCTCCAATATATACAGCATCAGCGCCACTGTTAATGGCTGCCATGCCTTGTATCAGATCTTTAGCAGGAGCAAGTATTTCTATTTTCTTTTTCATGTGCAATATTTGTTGTGCGTTCTTCTGCGCCTCGTTTAAAAATTGAGTTAGTTTTTTCTTTAATCCTGCATAAAAGATTAAAAATAGGACTAATCAAAAAAATCCCTGTCTGTTGGTACAGACAGGGAAGGATATATTATTATTTCGTTCGTTAATTAGTTCGATACTATTTGTTCTAATGCAGCGTCTAAATCAGCACCTCTCAAATTTTTCCCAATTATCACTCCTTTTCCGTCGATTAATACGTTGGTTGGTATCGAGTTCACTCCGTAGATCGCAGCACCGCGGCTATTCCAACCTCCAAGGTCACTTACGTGATTAGGCCACTCTAATTTGTCGGTAGCGATGGCTTTCACCCATGCTTCTTTGTTTTGATCAAGCGATACACTAAAAACGGTAAAGCCTTTTCCATTCGTAAATTTCTTGTCTTTGAATTTAAGATACGAAGCAACTACATTCGGGTTTTCTCTTCGGCACGGGCCGCACCAGCTAGCCCAAAAGTCAAGTAAAACTACTTTTCCTTTTAATGATGAAAGCGCTAATGTCTTTCCTTCTGGTGTTGTAAATGCAAGGTCAATTGCTTTGTCGCCTATCTGTGTTCCTTGTTTTCCTCCTTGTAAAGCTTGTGAGTAAACGAATCCTCCTGTTAGGATCACAAATGCTGTGAGTAATCCTACTAAATATGATTTTTTCATAATTCTGAATATGTTTTATTGTGAAATTTGGGCTAAACAAATATAATACCAAATTAATTTCATTCGGTTGAACAAGAAATTATTTTTAATATTATTTCTTGTTTTGATAAAGTTAAACTCTACGTATTTGAGCGCCTAATGCATTTAAACGTTCGTCGATTCTTTCGTATCCGCGATCAATTTGCTCAATGTTGTGAATGACACTTTTGCCTTTCGCCGACATAGCAGCTATCAACAAAGCCACTCCTGCGCGTATGTCGGGGGAAGTCATTTGAATTCCTTTAAGCGGTTGTTTTCTGCCTAATCCGATTACGGTGGCGCGATGTGGATCACAAAGTATAATTTGCGCTCCCATATCAATTAGTTTATCGACGAAGAATAGGCGGCTTTCAAACATCTTTTGATGTATCAATACCGTTCCTATGGCTTGGGTGGCTGTTACCAATACTACGCTGATTAAGTCGGGCGTAAATCCAGGCCAAATCTGATCAGCAATTGTCAATATAGAGCCATCGATAAAAGTATCGATTTCGTATTTTTCTTGAGCTGGAATATAAATATCGTCGCCCCTGAATTCCATTTTAATTCCTAAGCGTTGGAAGGTAGCCGGAATAATTCCCAGGTGTTGTAACCCCACATTTTTTATAGTGAGTTCACTCTGCGTCATAGCTGCGAGGCCAATGAAGGATCCTACTTCAATCATATCAGGTAAAATACGATGTGTAGTACCATGCATCGACGTTACTCCTTCAATTACTAATAAGTTCGATCCGATACCGCTAATTTTCGCACCCATCGCATTCAGCATTTTGCAAAGCTGTTGCAGATAAGGTTCGCAGGCTGCATTGTAAATCGTGGTTGTTCCTTCAGCCATCACCGATGCCATTACAATATTGGCCGTTCCAGTAACTGAAGCTTCGTCCAGCAACATGTAAGTACCTTTTAATTTCGTTGCTTCAACAGTAAAGAAATTTTCGGTGGTGTCGAAGTTGAACTTCGCTCCTAAACTTTGGAATCCGATGAAGTGGGTGTCTAATCGACGGCGTCCAATTTTATCTCCTCCTGGTTTAGGTATATGTGCTTTGCCGTAACGAGCTAACAACGGACCAACAATCATGATCGATCCGCGTAACGATGCCGCTAGTTTGGTGAATTCTTTCGTTTGTAAATAGTCCATGTTTACTTCCTTCGCTTCGAAGGCGTAAACATTTGGCTTTAATCGTTCTACTATAACACCCATTTTACCTAAAAGCTCGATGAGTTTTAGTACATCACGTATCTCGGGCACGTTTTCAATAATTACTCTTTCTGGAGTTAGCAACACGGTACATAGTACCTGTAAAGCTTCGTTTTTGGCTCCCTGAGGTTCTATGCTGCCCGATAGTTTCGTGCCGCCAATGATCTCAAAGCTTCCTCCTGTTGCGGTAGAGGTTTCGCTTGGGTTATTTGCCACGGTTGTTGAATCCATTACGCTTTTTAGCCGTGCGATTAATGTAATTATTGTTCTTGATATTTTGATTGCGGTATTTTACACCTGTATCTTGTAAGTCGATGAACTTTGTTGCTAATTTGGTTTCTTCGTTTAACTCAAGTAATCCACCCGAAAAATCTTTCAGCTGATCGCGAATAAGTTCATCACTTACCGTGTCTCTATTCCAAGTGAGGTAACTCATCTTCATAAAGTTGGCAATCGATTCTACTACTTCTTCTTTCTCGGTTCCTTCGTCAAGCTTTTTAGCTTCTACAATCATCGATTCCACAATGCTTCCATAATGACGCATGCGGATGTTTTTCTGAGGATATGCAATGCGCGCAGGCTTCTTTTTAGTCGCTTCACGATCTGGCATTGGATAGGGTGATTCGCAGTCTATTTTAAAGTCGGAGATAATGAACATATGATCCCAAAGCTTATGCTTATAATCAGTCATATCGCGTAACTGCGGATTCAAAATAGCCATCGCATGTACAATGGTTTTTGCGGCATGTGTTCTTTCTTCACGGGTAGGAAGCTGAATGGCAAATTGTACCATTTCCTGAATCGCTCTTCCGTATTCAGGTATAATAAGGGCCTCCCGGGCTGTATTGTATTCCATTAGGATAATTAAAGTTCTCTAAATATGATGACGAAGATTTTGCTTCGTTTATTGGGTAAATATTTTTTACCTGCTTTGCTACGAATCTACAAACTTTTTCGCGCAATTCGATGACAGGTTCTATGCAAATATGAACAAGCAATTTAAGATAAAATATACTTAGTTCACTATTTTAAGTTTTGCAAATTTAAGCAAGAGTTGCTTCTGTCCGTCATTATCGAATAAAATGATGGCTTTATTGTCGGGGAAGCGTCCTTCTATGCTGATTACTTTCCCGTTCCCGAAGCGCTCATGTTCTACTTGCATGCCCACAGTTAATAAACTCGGATCATCGGCTTTGAAGTCGGTAGATGGCGAAAATGGCTTAGGATGAGCTTGTCCCACTTTTTTGAAGCCTGCCGGCGCCGGAGTAATTGCTGGTTTTGGTACCGATTGCGCCGGGCCATTTTTTCCGTACGATGTTCCCGCTGATGGCTTTGAAGAATTACTTCCCGTTCCTTGTTTTCGGTAGGAGCTTTGGCTTCCACTACCATATCGGTTGGCTCCTCCAAACGGACTTCCACTGCCCCACGAGCCTCTAGTGTCGTCATCTTCGTAGTGCTTTGCTTCTTTCGGTGCCGCAATGTCTAAACAGGTTTGGTCAATTTCATCGAGGAATCGACTTGGCTCGCACATCACTAAATTACCCCAACGGTAACGACTTGCGGCGAACGATAATGTGAGTTTTGACTCAGCGCGTGTTATTGCTACGTAGAATAATCTACGTTCTTCTTCTAATTCATTTCTTGATTGCATCGCCATTTGAGAAGGGAAAAGATTTTCTTCGAGTCCTACTACATACACATTCTTAAATTCTAGTCCTTTTGCACTGTGGATGGTCATTAGCATTACTTTGTTGTTGTCTTCGTCTTTGTCTTTGTCGGCATCTGTTAACAAGGCAATGTCTTGAAGGTATAAGTCGAGGGTTCTAAGTCCTGTTAAATCTTGCTCCGCCGATGGCGCTTCTAATGGCATCGATCCATGATCGCTGAATTCTTTGATCCCGTTAAGTAATTCTTGAACGTTTTCGTAGTGGCTAACTCCTTCCGGTGTGCGGTCAGCATAAAGTTCATTTAATAAGCCACAGGTACTCGAAATATGGCTTGCCAACTCATAAGCCGATTGATTTGGCATCATAATCTGCCAACTCTTTACCATTGTAGCAAATTCCGCTATTTTGTCTCTAATTCCGCTGTTTATTCCCGCTCCAAATTGGTTGATGTCGCTGATCACTTGCCATGGAGTAGCGTTTGAAGTTGCTGCAGTCATGATCACTTTGTCGAGTGTGGTTTTGCCAATACCGCGAGCGGGATAATTAATAATTCGCTTTACCGCTTCTTCGTCATTAGGGTTTATAGCTAAACGGAAATAGGCGAGGAGGTCTTTGATTTCTTTGCGGTTGTAGAACGATACTCCGCCATATACTTTGTACGGAATGTTTAATCGGCGCAAGGCTTCTTCCATCGAACGACTTTGTGCATTCGTACGATAAAGAATTGCAAAGTCTTTATTGTGAAGTTGGTGATTTGCCTTGTTTTCGTAAATAGAACTCGCCACCATCGCCCCTTCTTCATTATCAGATAGTGCGCGCATCACTTTGATTTTATCTCCATGGTGATTGTCGGTCCAAACCTCTTTCTTCAGCTGATTTTTATTGTTTAAAATAACGCTGTTGGCCGCTTGAACAATCATCTTCGTAGAGCGATAGTTCTGCTCTAACTTAAAAGTCTTAATTTCAGGATAATCTTTCTCGAAATTGAGGATGTTCTGAATGTTGGCCCCTCTGAAAGCGTAAATACTTTGAGCATCATCACCTACCACACATACATTCTGATGTTGAGCTGCCAGCTTACGCACAATGATGTACTGCGCAAAGTTGGTATCCTGAAACTCATCAACCATTACATACTTGAACTTGTTTTGATATTTATATAAAACATCGGGATGCTCTTGTAATAGCTTCCAAGTATAGTAAAGAATATCGTCGAAATCCATCGCCGAAGCCTTGAAACAGCGCTTGCTGTATAGCTCAAACAATAATGACAATTTTGGTTTGCCACTCAGCTGATCGTCATTGGTTAATTCAGTGTTTTCTTGATAATCTAACCAGTTGAATAAATTATTTTTAGCCGATGAAATTCGATTTAAAACAAGTGATGGCTTGTAAATTTTGTCGTCGAGTCCTTGTTCTTTTAAAATATCACGAATAAGGCCTTTGCTGTCGTCGCTGTCGTAAATAGTGAAATTAGTAGGGAATCCGATTTTCTCTGCTTCCATGCGCAAAATCTTTGCAAAAACCGAATGGAATGTACCCATCCATAGGTTACGGGCTTCGTCGCCCACCACTTTCGAGATACGTTCTTTCATCTCGCGGGCCGCCTTATTGGTAAAGGTAAGTGATAGTATATTGAAGGGGTCAACCCCCTTTTCTATCAAATACGCAATACGGTAGGTAAGTACACGTGTTTTTCCTGATCCCGCACCAGCAATAATCATCACAGCTCCATCGGTGTGCACTACGGCCTCTCGTTGAACTTCGTTAAGCTTTTCTAAATAACCTGACATAGCTGCAAAGATAATCCGATAGCCCTTGCTGACCGTTATTTTTTTTCAACTAATCGGCTGACTTTAGGGTTTGTTTTTTTAAATAGGCTGCGTTTGTGATAGATGGCTCATTATTAAGGGGGTAATTTTTTATGATCCCTTTTTTTTGTTTCTTTATTGCCTCCAAACAATCGCTCTATGAAAAGAAAATATTTTTTTGTCCTCGCTTTTATAGCGTTATTGTTGCCTCAATTTGGGCAAGCGCAATGTGGAATTCCTGGGTTCGACCAAATAAAAATTCAGTTGCTTACCGACAATTATCCCCAAGAAACGAGTTGGCATTTGTACGACAATACAGGTGCTTTATTGCTTACGGGTATGTCGGGTATGTCGGTTGCTACATTTTATGAGGATTCGGTTTGTGTTCCTGCCGGTACTTGCGTAAAGTTTGAAATTCAGGATTCATATGGCGATGGAATTTGTTGTGCTTATGGGTTGGGTTCTTATTCTCTTCTCGTGAACGGTGTTAATATAGTTACTGGCGGTGCTTTCGGACATATCGAAACGCAATATGTGAATTGTCCTCCAGGCTCGACTTGCGGTGATCCATTTGTTGCTACTGCCGATTCTGTTTTTGCAGCTTATGGTGCTTCAAATTGGTATGAATTTACTCCCGATTCAACAGGGATGTATAATATCAGTACTTGTTTTCCTGATAATACATGTAATACACGTTTATGGGTGTATGATCATTGCTCTGGATTAATTTGGGATTCATTGTACTACGGTACTACTTATTTTAACGATGACGCTTGCGGAATTCAGGCGTATTTACCAGCGGGATTTCAAGCAGGATTAACATATTACATTCGTGTGGGTGGTGATGCTAGTTGTTCAAGCGATACCATCTTTTGGGAAATTACATATGGGGGTCCTGTAGTCGGTTGTATGGATTCTACAGCTTGTAATTTTAATCCTTTGGCAATAATTGATAATAATACTTGTATATATCCCGGTGATCCGAATTGTAATCACGGACCTGATTTAGTTGTGGATGAAAATATTTTACGTACTTCACTTTATACAGGTACCATCAACGGGAACGATGTATGTTTAATTGGTGAGGGATGTATTGCCGGCTACGGTCAAAGAGATATTATTAATTTCAGTACCCGTATTCGTAATGATGGTGATCAAGATTATTTTATTGGTCCTCCGCAAACAGGAAATACTCAATTCGTATTTGATAATTGTCACGGGCATTGGCATTATGCAGGATATGCGAAGTATGAATTATACGATTCATTGCAAAACGAATTAGGTGTAGGATTTAAAAACGGATTCTGCGTACTCGATTTAATGTGCTTTACAGGAACTGCAAAATATGGCTGTAATAATATGGGAATTACTGCGGGTTGCGCCGATGAATATAGCTCAGGATTAGCTTGTCAGTGGGTCGATATTACAGATGTGCCTGATGGAAAATATACGTTAGTGGTGAAAGTGAATTGGGATCATTCACCTGATAAAATTGGACATGTGGAAACCAACTTTGCAAACAATACCGCGTATGTGTGTTTTAATTTGTCGAGAGCATCTGGAACAGCTGTAGCCACCGTTTACACAACAAATTGTACGCCTATTATTGATTGTGCAGGAGATACATTCGGCCTTGCAAAAAAGGATTGTTTAGGTGATTGCAACGGAACTCGATTGAGCGGCGACTTAGATGTTGATGCTGATCGTGACTCATCAGACTTGGTAAATTACTTATCGGATATTATCAATGCATCGGCGGTAGCTCCTTGCAACGACCTAAACGGCGACGGATCATTAACGATTACTGATGCAGCTAAATTAAACGGATGTGTTCGTGATTCTTCAGGAACACACGTGCATCCTGGAAGTACGAATGTGTCGCATACCCATTGCGAATTTCCAAGTAATTTGATTAATGTTAATCATCATTTAAGTCTCGGAATTTCATCAGTAAATACTACTGATAAATACGTTGATATTGCAGTAGCCAATGCGGATGCTCGTATGTTAGCAGTCGACTTTAAAATGTCGGGTATTGTTATCGATTCAATTACTAATTTGATTTCAGGATTTGCACCTACCGTTGTAGCAAACCCATCATCAGGAAGAATTGCAGCTTTAGCAATCGATGAAGTATCGTTAACAAAACAAACTGCTTTAATACCATGTTTCCGCGTTTACTATTCATCATTATTGTCGAATACAATTTGTGTTGATCAAATTTATTCATCGGTAAATTCAGATTACGAAGAAATGGTGAATACAATTGTGAATGGATGTGTAACAGTAACCGGCTTAGGACATGTTTACAGCAATACAATGTTGCATGTAGTGCCGAATCCTTCGAAAGATGTATTCAACGTTAGGAGTGATGTGTTAAACGGACAAGAAGCAGAAGTGACTATTTATAGCGCACTCGGAAAAATTGTATTCAAGAGTACAGAAATGATCAGCTCAGGAAAAGATATCAGCATCGACTTCTCTGACAAAGCAGAAGGCATGTACTTGTTAGAAGTAAAAACTAAAGAAGTTA
Organism: uncultured Bacteroidota bacterium; assembly: GCA_903881665.1. Lineage (GTDB taxonomy): Bacteria > Bacteroidota > Bacteroidia > AKYH767-A > OLB10 > CAINEC01. The sequence continues at coordinate 22,065 of CAIRUC010000132.1, forward strand.
CTGCAACCACTAGATTGGTGAAGATTAAATAAATTGATTATTGTAGATATAAAAAAGGCGATCCAAACGGATCGCCTTTTTTATATAATTATATTGTTATTTTAAACGTTCTCTAATATCCAATCGATGTTTTCTCGCAGTGTCTTTAGCGATGTCGTAGCCGGCATCCATGTGACGAATTACTCCCATACCCGGATCATTATGCAATACGCGTTTTAATCGTACTGCTGCTTCATCGGTTCCATCTGCAACAATCACCATTCCCGAGTGAATAGAGTAGCCCATTCCTACGCCACCTCCATGGTGTAAGCTCACCCATGATGCTCCGCCTGCGGTGTTGATTAATGCGTTTAATATTGGCCAGTCAGCTACTGCATCCGATCCGTCAAGCATCGCTTCTGTTTCACGATTCGGACTAGCTACCGATCCTGTGTCTAAGTGATCGCGACCAATAACAATCGGTGCTTTTACTTTTCCTGTTTTTACTAATTCGTTGAATAGTAATCCCGCTTTCTCACGATCTCCTTGTCCGATCCAACAAATACGTGCAGGCAATCCTTGAAAAGCAATACGCTCTTGCGCCATGCGAATCCAACGGTGTAATCCTACATTGTCGGGGAATAATTTTAGGATAGCCTCATCCGTTACCTTGATATCTTCAGGGTCACCCGATAATGCTGCCCAACGGAATGGTCCTTTGCCTTCGCAGAACAAAGGACGAATATAGGCAGGTACAAATCCCGGGAAGTCGAATGCGTTTTTCACTCCGTGTTCTAATGCTCTTCCACGTAAATTATTTCCGTAATCGAAAGTAACCGCGCCCATCTTTTGTAAGTCGAGCATCAATAGCGTATGCTCAGCCATCGAGTCGTAACTCATCTCGATGTATTTCTTCGGATTAGCTTCTCTTAAAACATTCGCTTCTTCATTCGTTAATCCTTCAGGTAAATATCCCACCAACGGATCATGCGCTGATGTTTGATCAGTTAATACATCAGGAATAATGCCGCGCTCTTTCATGCGCTTTAATAATTTAACTGCTGTACAAATAACGCCTATCGATTTATTTTCCCCCTTCGCTTTGAAGTCAATAGCCATGTCAATCGCTTTGTCGATATCCTTCTCAATAAAATCGAGGTAACGTGTTTCTACACGCTTTTGCGCTCTCCATTCTTCCACTTCTGCAGCTAGACAAGTTCCTTCTGCCATTGTGATAGCAAGAGGTTGTGCTCCACCCATGCCGCCTAATCCCGCAGTCACGCATAAACGTCCTTTCAATGATCCACCAAAATGTTTTTCGGCAACAGCATTGAAAGTTTCATAAGTTCCTTGAACGATTCCTTGAGAACCGATATAAATCCATGATCCCGCAGTCATCTGTCCGTACATCATCAATCCTTTTTTCTCGAGCTCATCGAAATGTTCCCATGTAGCCCATTTCGGTACTAACTGAGAGTTGCTGATGATAACGCGAGGCGCATCTTTGTGAGTAGGTAAAATGGCTACTGGCTTTCCGCTCTGAACAACCAATGTTTCATCGTCGTTAAGGTCTTTCAATGCTTTAACGATCAAGTGAAACGACTCCACATTACGAGCGGCCTTTCCTCGTCCACCGTAAACAATTAAATCTTCGGGACGCTCAGCAACATCAGGATCCAAATTGTTATGCAACATACGAAGTGCTGCCTCTTGAATCCATCCCTTGCAACTGATCGTTGTGCCCGTAGGAGTTTTTGTTTTACTTAAATCTAATTTCTCTTTAGAGAGATCTGACGTGTTCATGCCCGAATGGATTTGTGTTTTTAAAAGTGAAATTAATTTTTTAGGATTTTTAATTGTCCTTGTCTTTCCCTTTTTCTTGGTTTTCTTTGAATTTCCACGGACAATGTTTGCAGCCACTTTGGCAACAATATCCGCGTTTCAAATGATATTTTTCGGTAAAGACGATATAACCTTCTGGGGTAAGATAGTAATCTTCTTTATCAAACTTGTCGGTGAAGGCCATAGCGCAAATTTCGTAAAATTGATCGATTTATTGTATAATGATTTGTACTTCGGTTGGTTGATTTCGAGATAAAATAGCGGAAAGATATTTTTATGGTTTTCTAAGAGACTGACCATTAGTTCTTTTCATTGATAATAATAGTGTCGGGTTATAACAATCGATTGCAAAAGAAAGTTTTTAGTGTTATCTTTTTTATTGAAAAGTTTCTGATTCTCGGTACGTAACTACATCTTTGTAGTATGAATCTTCCTTATTTACCTCCGGCTCGCATTGAGTTATTATACTTGCCTGGATGGGAGAATTCTGGAGTAATTGTGGAGGTGTTGCGTCTCGATGCTTGGGATGTTTTTAGAGGTGGAAATAAGTATTTCAAATTATTGTACAATGTAGAGCAATTCCTTGCAAACGAGTATGATTCAATGGTGACTTTTGGTGGGGCTTATTCAAATCATTTAGCCGCATTTGCTTCATTGAAATCGGAGATAGCGAACAAACGTTTAGTGGCTGTTGTTAGAGGTGATGAACAGCGCGAGGAGAGTTCTACCATAATACGATTGCGTAATTCAGGTGTTGAAGTGTTAACCTTAGATCGCACAATGTATAGGCAATTGCGAGACGGATTGTTGCCCGATTTTTTTAATCAATTCGGTCGTGCCTACGTCGTTCCAGAAGGAGGAAGTAATAGGGAAGGGGTGAAGGGTTGTAGTCTCATAGCTGAATATTGCAATGAGGATTATAATGAAATTATGCTTCCTATTGCCACGGGTTCAACTATGGCAGGAATTGTATTGGGCATAAAGTCGAATCCAATAGTCACTGGTGTGGCTGTATTGAAGGGTGAAGCATACCTAGAAGATCAGCTTAGAAAAATGATTTTTTCGCAAGATGAGAAAAAACGACTGCCAGAGTACCGTATTCTCCACGATTTTCATTTTGGGGGATATGCCAAAACCACCAATGAATTAGATGCTTTTGTTTCGATGATGCGCATAAAATCGTCGGTACCCGTAGAGCCCATTTATACCGGTAAGATGTTTTACGCCTTACACCAACGAATCATCAACGGCGAAATTCCACCCGGTAGCCGTGTCTTGATGATCCACACCGGTGGAATGCAATATTTGCAGTCTTAATATCTCTAATATCCCTTTATCATCTTGAAAAAATTAGATACTCGGAAGAATTTTACATCGAGTGCAGATGTAAAAGCGTTTTAATAATTATAAAATTTCTAAATTCTCCATTCTTATTACATTAAATTCTGAATTACATTCATTCGTAGTATTGACAAATTTTTGAAGCGGTATATCTGTATATCTATTCGAAGCGAATCGTCCGCCTTAAATTTTTGCGGAAAGAACGATGAGAACGACAACGATAGTAATAAACACTGCCCGAGACATGAATAGTCGACGCAGGAGGCGATTCAGGGCGAGTTTGTTTATTTCCTTTGGAGTTGATCGTTCCCGCTAAAAAATTTACAGCGGCGGTCTTTTTGCATACTTTTTCGACTGCAGAAAAAGTATGAGCCCTCGCGCGGCTGGAGCGCGTTGGAAGAGGACTTCGGTTACTCCATTATTTCTATCATTGAAGGAGCCAATTGATGTTAAATGTGACAAAATAGTAGCACAACGACGAGAAAGAGCTTATTTGCCCGTTCAACTGTATAATAAATAGTCATCTTTCATAGTTAACACGTTAATGTTGATTTCCTAGTGGGAATGGTTGAGAAGTGCTTGTTGACTAGCCCTAATTTTACAGCTATGAAAAATATGAGATTTCTTTTGTTGGCTGTACTATGCATTTTTACTTCGGCAAGGGCACAATCAGATACTCGCATGACTCCCGAAGAATACATTGCGAAGTTTAAAGATGCTGCTTTACAGGATATGAAGAAAACGGGTGTTCCGGCTTCTATCACGATGGCGCAAGGGATGTATGAATCCGATTATGGAAATAGTCCCTTAGCAAAAGAAGCGAATAACCATTTCGGTGTGAAATGTCATAATGAATGGAGCGGTCCAACATATTATCAAAATGATGATGCCCCTAACGAATGTTTTAGAAAATATAAAACCGTAGTTGAATCGTATGATGATCATAGTAATTTTTTGCGTAGCCGTGATCGCTATAAATCGTTATTTGAATTAGAGATTACCGATTATAAAGGGTGGGCACGCGGATTGAAAAAAGCGGGGTATGCCACAAATCCTGAGTATGCTAATAAATTAATTGATCTTATTGAACGATATAATTTGTTTCAACTCGATAAGGGCGGAAACCCTATACCTTTAGTGAAAGAAACCACTGTAGAAAAGCCTCGACCACATCGTACTCCCATTAAACAAGATAAAGTTTCTCCAGCTCATTCTGCTGTATTTAATAACGTTGACGCAAATGCAACCATTAACAAGGTGCCTTTTGTGAAAGTGGAGAAAGGCGATTCTTATTTAAAAATTTCTCGTCAGTATAATCTCGAATTATGGCAAATCCTTAACTTCAACGAAGCCGATAAAAATGATTTGTTACATGAAGGTGATATCGTTTTCTTGAAAGCGAAAAAAGCAAGAGGAGAAGTCGCAACGTATACCGTACGTGAGGGTGATATCATGCGTTCTATTGCCCAATTGTTCGGTGTGAAGCAAAAGAAATTGTATCAGATGAATAAAATGGAGCCGGGTACTATACTTAAAACCGGACAAACACTTCAGCTGCGCAAAACCGTTATCTTCGGAATTGTACTTTAATTGGTAGAGAGAAAAGCATTCATCAAATCACGAGCGTATTCTTTTATTTCATCACGTACTTTTCTGAATTCTATTTTGATTTCTTCTTCTGTTCCTGTCGCCTTCGCAGGATCAGAAAATGAATAATGTATTCGCTCCGCCTTCGAAGGAAAATACGGGCAACGCTCTTTTGCGTTATCGCATACCGTTAGAATTAAATCGAAAGGAATATGCAGATAGTCGTCTACCAAATTCGATGTATGCTGTGAGATGTCGATGCCGTCTTCGCGCATGGTTTCAATAGCACGCGGATTCACTCCGTGTTTCTCTACTCCAGCACTGTAGATTTTTACTACATCAGCACCGAAAAACTGTAAATACCCTTCGGCAATTTGACTGCGACAACTATTGCCTGTGCATAGAACAAGTATGTTTTTCATTTGATAATCGGAATTGAATTAGCAACATCCGCCGCCAGGCACACAACTAGATGCTTTGGCAGATTGAAGTTCGACTAATGGAACTTTTAATTTCTCTACAGGAATTCCGCAATTATCTTTCGCTAAACAATCGGTTTGTTTGTTTAATAAAAAAAATTCTTTTTTCTCGAACATAACATCAAATCGTCCTATAGTAGTTCCTTGATATTCTATTTCAATATCAAGGTCTTGATGGTTCCAAAGTGCCGATGATTGGTTGATGATTCCGGCAAGTTTCGAAGCCGATAAACGATGGTCTATATCGTTCGCTACCCACAATTGAAATGAAATACTTTTCTCTGTACGAATAACTCCTCCACAATCAACAAAATGTTTTGTGGTTAGTCCTGCTTCAGTGACATGAAAATGTGCAGGCACTTGTTCTCCGGTACTTGTATTGAATGTTAGCGAATCGGTCGTTAATAATGCGCTTAAAAATGAGGATAGTTTCATGGTAATATGTTTTAACAACAAGATTTTTTCTTTACTATTTTAACATTGAAAGCATCGAAGTATTGCTTTATTTTTTGAATTGCTTTATCGTCGATGCAATAACAAATGGCATTACCATCAATGGTTCCTTTTATTAGTCCGGCGTTTTTTAATTCCTTTAAATGTTGCGAAACGGTAGGCTGTGCTAGAGGAAGCTCATTCACAATATCGCCGCAAATACATTCATTTGATTTCAGTAAATATTCCATAATAGCTATTCGTGCAGGATGTCCGAGCGCTTTTAATAACGCTGCGGTGGCGTTTTGCTTATCAGTGAAACTTTCTGTTTTCGATGCACCCATTGATTTATTTTAATATTGCAATATTACGATAAAGTGTAACATTTTTGCAAAGAATTTGATATGAAGTTTGTTAGCGCAGCTTCAATTAGCTGTATTTTAGTCTGTTATTTTTGATAGGTTGCCATAAAGACATAAAAAAACGGTACCGCTGTTAGTTTCCCTTCAACGATACCGTTTCTTAAATTATTTTTTCTTAAAACTTCATCACTTTTTTGCTAATCACATTGTTACTTTTAATGATTTCAAGAATATATGATCCGTTAGCTATTTCAGAAGCTGAAATAGTTGCTTTATTAACACCTTCATTTGCAGCGAATGTTTGTGTCGATATCATTCGTCCACTTATGTCGAACAGTACCATTTTTACGTCTTCTGCTTTGTCGTTAATGAAACTTGCATTTAACTCTTGGTTAAATGGATTTGGCCACACGTTTACAAATGAATTATTGTTTTCTTCATCTCCCATACGAAGTGTGGTATTCGTAAGCCAAATTGTAGCATTCATAATAATTCTTGAATGATCACCACTTGCATCTACTGTCCATCCATTGTATAATACATCTCCAGTATCTCCTGTTCCGTCATCAGCCGGTGAGCTGTCGCCAAGTCCAACTACTTTTCCAGTTCCGTATTTAGATGTTGCAAACATGACTCCTGTACTTCCTGTTGTTGTTGATCCTGTTTTGAAAACTAATCCGAGTGCATTCGGGTTTTTAGTTTTATTCAATGTCATTGATGTGCCGTTAGCGAATTGCATTTTTGTTGGATTTCCTGCACTTCCATGTAATACAGTATTGCTTGCTAAACTCGCAAAATTTGTTGTCGTTTGCGAAAAGTTCGCTAAGTCGAATGTAATGCCGAAAGGATTCACTGCAATTGTGTTGGTGTTTAATAAATCATTCCAGATAGCAGGTGAATCCCATCCGTCATTATTTCTATCACTTACTGTATGGTCGGCTATCATAAATAATCCACCCCCATTTTGCACGAATTGAATAATCGCTGTTTTTTCAGCTGCCGTATATTGTATGTTTGGCTCACAAACTACATAGATTTTATATTTCGATAAATCTTGCGCATTTGTTGTGTTTCCGTAAGTAATCGTTCCGTTGTAGGGTAAAGTTTCTACGGTGTATCCTAACTTAGCACAGGCTACTCCCCATGCCGATAATCCGCCCTTCCAAAAAGTTTCTGCCGTAGTTGAGGTGATGCCCGTTTGTGCGGGAGTAGGGTAACGCTGAGGATTAGCTTCGGACCCCATTCCTGTTTGCATTATTCCGCCTGTTCCTGTGCCAATATTAAATAAATCGGCATCTACTACCCAGTCGGCATTAGCTGCCATCTGAGCTTTCTTTGCATCAAATAGTACTTTTATTCCTTGGGCCTTTCCAATCTGAAACGTAATTAAAATTACGAAGAAGAGTAATGATTTTTTCATGTTCATTTATTTCGAACACTAAAGAAAGTGAAAAATAAATACACGTACAACTTTTTTTGCTTGAACGGGTATTTATCACGTTTTATTCAGGTATTATCTTATTAAACTAAAGGTTCCTCTGAATTCGTAGTCTTTCCCTTTTTCAGAGGTGATCTGAATATAGTAGGTATATACTCCAATTGGAGCTTGCTTGCCAGTGCTAAAATTGCCGTCCCATGGGCGCAAGTAGGAGTCACTGCTATATACCGTGCCTTTCCAACGATCTATAACTTGCATATTGAATGATTTTACATTCAATACCGGTGTGCCGTCAAACCATACGTCATTTTTACCATCGTTATTGGGTGTAAATCCACTTGGGATATAAAGCGGTACGATTTCAATATTCATTTCGTATTCGTCGATACACCCAGCTACATTATAGGCGAGTAGTTTTACGGTTGTTGTTCCAACCCTGTCGAATTGATGGAGAGGGTCCGTTTCTTCTGATGTTTGTCCGTCACCGAAATTCCATTTGTAGTGCGTTGCATTCGTCGACTGATTGGTGAATCGTATGGTTGAATTGAATACACTGCTAACGTCAGATGATTGTATGAATTTCGATTCCGGCAATGTTGGACGCATTAGGTTGATCGTTAACGTGTCGTTCGATTTGCAGTCCCACGGACTTACAATCGATAAACTGGTTGCATATTGCCCGCTGTCGATATAAGAGTGATTAGGATTCATTTCTCCGCCAATCGTTCCGTCGCCAAATGCCCATGAAAATGTTGAGCCAATATCAAATAGTGATGTGTTGACGAATTGCACTAAAATAGCTTCGCAGTTTGCCGTTTGCAAATAACTGTATTGTACGGAAGGTATAGGATGCACGGTTAAATTAAAGGTGTCTCTACTGATACATCCGAAGGAGGTAGTAATGGTTAATGTGTATACTCCACTCGCACTTTGCGTTATTGTATTACTTGTGTTTCCTGTCGACCATTGATATGCTCCTTGTCCTGAAAGTGCCGATAATGTACTCGATTCTCCTGCACACAAATGGTGGTTACCCGTTATTTGCGCATCAGCAAGCGGATGTGTAATAAGCGTTTTAAGGGTACTGTTCGAGCATCCGTAAATATCAGTTACTGTTAGGGTGTAGGTGCCACCGTTCGATGCGCTGATTTGTTGCACACTTTCTCCTGTCGACCATTGGTATAGCGAATATCCAGTTCCTCCGTCGAATATTATTGGACTGTTTTCACATGTTTCTGTTGGGCCACTAATTGTTGGCGTAGGTAAGGCATGTACAATTACTAATGTTGAGTCCGAATTTTGACATCCGTTATTGTCGGTTGCTGTTACAATATAATTCCCTGCTACGCCTGTTGTTAACTGACTCAATGAACTTCCATTATTCCATGAATAGATAACGAAATTTCCAGGGTTAAGTGTTACTGATTCGCCATAACATATGGATGCAGTATTGTTAAGTCCTAAGATGGGTAGTTGATTTTCGATTACGGTAGTCGAGATGTCGTTCTTGCATCCCTCGATGTCTGTAACTGTTAGGGTATATACACCACCGTTAGATACAACTGTTGTATTCGTTATCGCTCCCGTTGACCATAGATATTGGTAATTTCCTGTCGGTCCTTGCAATCCTGTTACTTCTCCTTTGCATATTGTTGTATCGCCAGTAATAATAGATACAGGTAGTGGAAGAGATACAAATTGTATTGAATTGCTTCCTGTGCATCCGTTATTATCGATTACTGTTAAAGTGTAGAATGTTGTTGAAGATGGTGCGATGGAAGATGTTAATGAGCCATCAGACCATAAATATGAATTCATTCCTGCTCCTGCATCTAATAATCCGCTGAATCCGCTACAAACTGTATCTATTCCTGTGATGGTAACTATAGGATTAAGATGTTCGGTTACAGTGTAGGATGAATTATTGCTACATCCATTGTTATCGGTAACGGTTACTGAATAATTTCCTGTTTGTGTTACAGTAAATTGTGCATTTGTAGTCCCATCACTCCATACATAGCTTGTTGCAGGTTGTACGGTTTGTATCTGAACAGAATTCCCGTCGCAGAAGTCGGTTGGCCCCGTTATGCTCACAACCGGTAGTGCATTTTCAATAACATTCACATTGGTTGTTCCGTCGCATCCGTTTCCATCGGTTACGGTAAGATCATAGGTGCCTCCCGATGTAACGTTGATGATCGATGATGAACTTCCGTTACTCCAACTGTAGGTGGCGTATCCAGGATCGCCAGTAAGTGTTGTTGATTTTCCTGTACAGAATTTTAAAGTACCCGTTATTAAGGGAGTAGGATTTGCAAAGATGGTTACATTAATAAAGTTTGATCCTGTACATCCGTTAGCATCTGTTACAACTACTATATAGGTTCCTGTAGCTGTCGCATTAATTACTTGAGTTACTGCTCCTGTCGACCATGAATAACTGTTGTAAATGCCCGCATCAATAAAAGCAGGTTGTGTTTGACATGCTGTTGTGGTTCCTGTAATTACCGGAGTTGGTAATGCATTCAAGTTAAGTGTATGCGTCGTTTGAGCAGAACATCCGCTGGCATCTGTTACTGTTACTGTGTATGTTCCCATTGCCGCAGCCGATGTTGTTGCTGATGTACTTCCTGTGCTCCATGCATAGTTTGCTCCTGCAGGTGATGCGGTAAGCGTTGTTGCGCTTCCGCTGCATATTGTTGTTAGTCCATTAATAGTTGGCACAGGAAGATTGTTCATCACTACATTTACTGATGAGGATCCTGTACATCCATTGCCGTTGGTAACAGTTACGGTATAAGTACCTGCAGAGCTAACGTTGAGGCTAGCCGAAAGTGAGCCGTTGTTCCATTGGTAGGACGAATATCCTGCTCCTGCATTGATGGAGGTATTGTTCCCTGTACAGAATTGCAATGTTCCGCTAATGGAGGGAGTTGGAAGTGTATTTATAGTTACGGCTATTACATCGCTTCCCGTACATCCGCTTGCGTCGGTTACCGTTACAGTGTAGTTACCAGTTGCACTTGCATTGATGGTTTGCGTTGTTGCACCCGTCGACCATACATAATTGTTGTAGCTTCCTGCATCAATAATTGCCGGTTGCGACTGGCAAGCAGTTGTAGTTCCGGTAATTGTAGGTATAGGATTGATAGAAAGTACTAAATTATGTGATGTTTGTGCAGTACAGCCGTTTGCGTCGGTCACTGTTACGGTATAGTTTCCTGCATTAGATGCAGAAATTGAATTGGATGTGCTTCCTGTATTCCAAACGTAATTCGCCCCCGCTGGTGTTGCAGTTAATGTGGTTGCCGCGCCGCTACAAATGGCCGATAGTCCGTTGATAGTAGTTGCTGGTAAGCTGTTCATCGTTACTGCAGATGATTTTGTTCCCGTGCATCCATTTGCATCCGTAACAGTTACTGTGTAATTTCCTCCAGTACTAACGGTAAGGCTAGCCGAAGTGGAGCCTCCATTCCATATATAACTGCTAAATCCTGCAGTTGCAGAAATGGTGGTACTTAGTCCTGAGCAGAATTGTAAAGTTCCGCTGATAGTAGGAGTTGGAAGTGAATTAATAGTTGCCGTTTGGTTATCGCTTCCCGTACATCCGTTAGCATCCGTAACCGTTACCGTATAGGTGCCTGTGGAGGAAATATTTATACTTGCCGTGGTTTGTCCCGTTGACCAAGTATACGATGAATAGGAGCCTGCATTTAATGAAAGTGGTTGTCCGCTGCATGCAGAAGTGGGCCCTGTAATAGTTGGAGTTGGCATTGAATTAACCGTAACTGTGACTGTAGTGTCAGAAACACAACCATTGTCGGTAACGGTAAGAGTATATGTTCCGCTGGTATTTACATTTATTGAACTTCCTGCAGCTCCTGTTGACCACGCGTAGTTTGGTGCAGTAGCTGCATTTAAACTCACTGAACCTCCTTGGCAAAAGGTGGTGGCTGATGCAGGTGTAATGATTGCCGGTGTTCCTGATGTAGTAATGGTAACAGGTGGAGTCGTAGCGCTACAACTTCCGGAGTTAGTAATGATGCAAGAATAAGTTCCTGCATTATGAACTACGATACTTTGAGTGAAGGCTCCGTTGCTCCATAAATAGGAATTACCTGCAGTACAAGTAAGTATTACACTATCATCAGGACATAAGTTATTGTTTCCTGTTAATGTGATAAGTGGGTTTGGAGTACTAAAGGCGACTGTTATAATTGACGAGAAAGCAAAGCAAAATTGGGATCCAATAAAGTTTGATACAGTTCCATAATAAGTGCCGGGTTGGTTTACCCATAAAACCATGTTTGTATCACCGTTCGACCAAGTAGGGTTTCTGCAAGTAGGTAATGTAAGAGGAAATGAATCTCCCGGACAAATAAATATAGTGTCGGTAGAAGATAATTCAGCCCCATTAATATTTAATACCGGAATTTGTCCTGAAGGTTGAAAGCTTCCTCCTTCTAAAAAAACGCCAGAGTCAAATGCTCCATCACAAAAGTCTTGAGTTGCTAATTTTAGATGATATACTTCACAAGGACATACTGCCGCTTTTGCAGTTAAAACTGTTGTTAGTCCGTCATATTGTACTGAAGAATTCCCCGTATTATCTCTGAAAAATTGACAGTTTTTACAAGGCCCACTCGGAACAGTTCCTCCAGGTGCGTATCCGTTATTTACGTTATTGATACTGATGGGTGTTGTTGTGCCTGGAATTAATGCAATGTTTTTTTTGCCGACAATGTTTGGGCCGTTTACAAAGAATCCAAATACATCATTACATGTACTGTTAACATAGTCGCTATATTCTTCACTTGCCCATACATAGTTGAATTTGATGGAGTCAGTAGGCACCATAAAGTCAAATTGGATAACGGCCGCATCTTGCGGATTCACTGCTCCAGGCAGTAACGCATTTAAATCTCCATCGCCTGCTGTTCCATTTCCAGTTCCAGCTCCGGTTTGGTTATTAGGACCTATTGCATTGCTGATCGAACCAGTAGAGATCATTACTCCGCTAGGAATTCCTACAATACAAGCACCGGCACAATTGAATGTACCTCTTGCAGCTGCCGCACCCGAATAAGTAATATTATTCGTATATACTGCAGGCGATCCGACTAGTACATTTTGTACTAGCTGGTTGATGGTGATAGCGGTTGATGTGGTTAGTTGCCCGAATCCAAGCATCGGGAACAACAATCCACAACATACTGTTAGCCAGTAGTGTGATTTCATTAACATCAAATATAATTGTTTTGAGCGAAAAGTGTACTATACTGTGGTAAGTAGGTGCTTCTTCTAGGTGAAAAGTTTCAATAATTACAGTAAATACAGATGCGAAAGGTTCAAAAATAAAAAAGGCGACCTGTATTCAGATCGCCTTTGCTTTATTCAGAAGAATATTAAACAGATTCAGCCAGAATAATGACTTTATTGTTCAACATTTCCACAACACCACCTTTTACTTCAAAAATTTCTTCTCCGGCAGTGCTTTTAACTTTCACCTTGCCATTGATCAAAGTAGAGATTATGGCAGCGTGGTTTTCGAGCATTTGGAAGCTTCCTTTTTTTCCGGGTACGGAAACCGAAGAAACTTCTCCTTCAAATACTTTTTTATCAGGGGTTATGATTTCTAGAAACATGATGAATCGTCGTTAATTATTTAGCTTCTGCAAGTATTTTTTTACCTTTTTCGATAGCATCTTCAATCGTTCCTACTAAATTGAAAGCCGCTTCTGGATACTCATCTACTTCACCCGCAAGAATCATTTTAAATCCTTTGATAGTCGCTTCAATTGGAACTAATACACCCTTTAGTCCTGTGAATTGCTCAGCTACGTGGAACGGTTGAGAAAGGAAACGTTGAACACGACGAGCACGGTGCACTGTCAATTTATCTTCGTCGCTTAATTCGTCCATACCAAGAATGGCAATGATATCTTGAAGTTCTTTATATCGTTGCAGAATTTCTTTTACACGTTGAGCTGTATCATAGTGATCATCACCTAAAACTGCAGCTGATAAAATACGTGAAGTAGAATCCAATGGATCCACCGCTGGATAGATACCTAATTCAGCAATTTTACGATTCAATACTGTTGTAGCATCCAAGTGACTGAAAGTCGTTGCTGGAGCAGGATCGGTTAAGTCATCGGCAGGTACGTAAACCGCTTGTACAGATGTAATAGATCCACGTTTTGTTGAAGTAATACGCTCTTGCATTAATCCCATCTCAGTTGCAAGTGTAGGTTGGTAACCCACCGCAGATGGCATACGACCTAATAATGCAGATACTTCAGAACCTGCTTGCGTAAAACGGAAGATATTGTCGATGAAGAATAAGATATCACGTCCACCTGATTTTTCATCACCATCGCGGAAATACTCAGCAACAGTTAATCCTGATAAAGCCACACGCGCACGTGCTCCAGGAGGTTCGTTCATTTGTCCGAATACTAGCGTAGCTTGACTCTGTGCTAATTCTTTTAAGTCTACTTTAGAAAGGTCCCAATCACCATTTTCCATGCTGTGTTGGAATTCTTTCCCATATTTAATTACGCCTGATTCAATCATTTCACGTAATAAATCGTTCCCCTCACGTGTACGCTCTCCAACACCAGCGAACACAGATAAACCTGCGTATCCCTTAGCAATGTTGTTGATCAATTCCATAATTAATACTGTTTTACCTACTCCAGCACCACCGAACAAACCAATTTTACCACCTTTTGAATAAGGCTCTAATAAGTCGATTACTTTAATACCTGTAAATAAAACCTCCGTTTCAGTCGATAAATCTTCGAAACGAGGAGCATCACGGTGAATTGGAAGTCCGCCAACATTCGATACTGTATTAATACCATCGATAGCTTCTCCCACCACGTTAAAAAGACGACCTTTAATTACTTCACCTGTCGGCATCTTGATTGCTGCACCTGTAGCAACTACTTCCATACCACGAACTAATCCGTCGGTTGAATCCATCGCGATAGCACGTACTGTGTCTTCTCCGATGTGTTGCTGACATTCTAAAATGATTTTCTGTCCATTAGGGCGGCTAATTTCAAGCGCTTCCAGGATGTTCGGTAAGTTAGTGCCTTCACCTTCGAAGCTCACGTCGATAACCGGACCAATTACCTGAACGATTTTTCCTTTATTCATTGCGAACGGAATTATATGTTTATTTTGAGGATGCAAAAATAGTTAAAAAGGGCTTAGCTTCGAAGGAAATTTTAATTTTGAGCGCGCGAAACTTATCGACAAAACTTCGCAAGGTGTTAAAAAGGTAAATATGTGTAGTTAAGTTATTGAAATACAGTTATGAAGATCTATAATAGTCTCGAAAATTTTCCGGTTTTAAAGTGTCCGGTTTTAACTTTAGGAACCTTCGATGGAGTTCACCTAGGTCACCAAAAGATTCTTTCTCGCCTGAATGATATGGCTAAAGCAGTAAATGGTGAGTCCGTTTTAATGACTTTTCACCCGCATCCACGTGCGGTTATTTTTCCCGATCAACGCGATATTCGATTAATTACCTCTTTGGAGGAAAAAACAACCCTTTTAGCGCGCTTTGGAATCGAGCATCTTGTAGTTCAGTCGTTTACGCGCGATTTTTCAATGTTAAATCACAATGATTTTATTCGAGAGTATCTCGTGAAGAAAATAGGGGTTAAAAAAATGGTGGTGGGCTACGATCATCAATTTGGCCATGATAGGAAAGGAAGCTTCGCCGAATTGCAATCGCTAGCTCCTCAATTAGGATTTACGGTGGAGGAAATTCCTGAGCAAGAAATTAATGATGTGGCAATAAGTTCAACCCGTATTCGCAAGGCTTTGTTTGAAGGAAGAGTTGACGCCGCCGCTAGTTTATTAGGGTATAATTATACATTTAGTGGCCGTGTGGTGAAGGGGAAGCAATTGGGTCGAAAACTTGGTTTTCCTACTGCTAACTTAGAATGCCCCGACCCGTTGAAATTGGTGCCGGCCAACGGTGTTTATGCTGTTTATGTGATTGTTAATGATCGTCAATATAAAGGCGTTCTTAGTATTGGCACTCGACCTACTTTCGATGACGGGGACCGTTCAGTGGAGGTGAATATTTTCGATTTTGATCGCGATATTTATGGGGAGAATGTGACGCTGATATTTAAAAGTTTTCTTCGTTCCGATCTGAAGTTTGATGGAGTGGATGCGCTCGTAGCTCAGATGTATCGCGATAAAGCTCAATCATTGGAACTACTTTGATTTATCTGCGTATTAGTTGCTTGTCAATATTTATAGATCTCTAGCGTTATCTGTTTTCATTCCTTTATGTACCTTCGTCTCTTGTGAAAAGATTTCTTCTCTTCTTTATTTCTTTTTTGTTTTTGCTGGGTGTACATCCTGTGAAGGCTCAAGATTTGTTGGATTCTCTTTCGTTGTCGCAGCAAAAAGTTTTTCATGACCTTCCTTCCGCACTTTCTAATCCTGATTCGGTGTTTGCTATCGATCTTAGTCGTAAAAGGTTAAGCGTATTGCCTAAAGATCTTGAGAATTTTCCCAATCTGCAATCGCTGAAGCTGTCGCGCAATGGTATTAAAGAAATTCCTAGTTGGATTGGCAATCTTAAAAAGTTGCAAGTACTCGAATTAGGATATAATGATTTGAAGGATCTTCCGCCTGAAATTGGGAAGCTCGAAAATCTTTATTTTTTAGGATTAAATAGAAATGTAATTGAAACCCTGCCTCACGAAATTGGTAATTTGAAAAATTTATTGGTACTCGAAATGTGGGACAACGAGTTGGAATCGGTGCCAGAAGAAATAAGGAACTTGCATAACCTTCGCATTTTTGAATTGCGCGGCATTTTATTCTCTGGCGAGGAGCAACAACAAATTGAAAATTTGCTGCCCGATGCAGATGTTTACTTTTCGCCTAGCTGTAATTGCAAGGATTGATGTATAACTGTTGACGATTTATCGTTGTTTGTATTACTTAAAATTTTAATATTGCCTCGCATGAATGGTGAATCTCTTTCTCCCGGAAGGTTAGCTTGGCAGCGATTTAAAAAAAATCGATCTGCCATGTTCGGATTATTAGTGGTTATAGTGGCGATTTTCGTTGCCCTGTTTTGTTATATTTTAGTTCCCGATAATTCTCCTTTTAGTAATCGTATGTCGCTGCCTGCAAGTATGCAGCATCCCGGAACGAAAATCACCTTTCTGAAAATACCGTTGAAGAATGTAGATGAAGTGGGGTTTTTTACGGGATTAATTTCAGGAATACCTTCTATGTACAAAGAAGTGGCCATTAAGGAATTGAAGTGTAAAAATGATAGTGTTTATTTTAAGGAGCTTGTTGGTGATGAGCAAGGGGAAGTTGTCGATTTTTCTGTTTTGCCAATTAGCGATTTTTCTGAAAATGGAATGATTCCTTCTGCTGAATTATTTAGTAAAAAATGTATTGTTGAAAGGGTGTTTATCTTAGGTACTGATCGGTTTGGTCGCGATTTGTTTAGTAGACTCATGGTTGGTACTCGCGTTTCATTGGCGGTAGGATTAATTGCTGTTTTTATTTCTTTAGTGATCGGAATTACATTAGGAGCTATTGCTGGATATTACCGTGGATTTATTGATCGAGTGATCGTTTGGTTTATTAATGTTATTTGGTCGATTCCTACTTTATTGCTTGTTGTTGCAATTACAATGGCTTTAGGTAAGGGGTTTACGCAAGTTTTTATTGCGGTAGGATTAACCATGTGGGTTGAGGTTGCTAGGTTGGTCCGCGGACAGTTTTTTGTGCTGCGTGAGCAGCAATTTGTGGAGGCCGGTAAAGCGTTGGGTTACGATCATGGACGTATAATTATTAAACATATCTTGCCGAATATTCTCGGTCCCGTAATCGTTATAGCTGCCAGTAACTTTGCTTCTGCCATATTATTGGAAGCAGGACTCAGTTTTTTAGGAATGGGAGCGCAGCCGCCAATGCCTAGTTGGGGTATGATGATTAAAGAAAACTACGGATATATTGTAGTTGATTCGGCCTACCTTGCTATTTGGCCGGGTGTCGCTATCGCCTTAATGGTGCTTGCTTTCACTCTACTTGGTAACGGATTAAGAGATGCGTTCGATATCAAAAATTAAAATATATATCTTCAAGTCATTTAACTACCGATTTTATTAATAATACATAATGGGAAAGTGCTAATATAAATCAGGAAGTAGCTCCTAATTTCATCGGAAAGACTACCTGTTTTATTTACGTATACTGCAAGTAGTTGGAATTTTTCGAGACAAAAACTATTTGCCAGTATTGAACTTGAAAGCACAAAGCTTCATTTAACCACCGAATCGCTAATTTCTTGTAGCTGCTTTTATGGAAAGGGCTATATTCGGCTACGTCGCTTAGTTCTTTTTTTCAGAATTTGATATAACGGTCATAAATTACGATAAGGTAAACTAAGGAAATCAATCGTAAGTATGTTCTAAGGTCAGTTCTGTAAATTGCATCACGCCAAAAAAAAATAGTTAGTATTTTTTTTGAATATCCAAATTTAAATCTAAAACCATAATTGCATTTATAATCAATTATGGAACATATAAAAACAAGGAAAAAAATATCCTTACTCAAACTAATACCCAGGTTCTTTTTTAATCATAAACAGCTTGATTTGAAATCCCAGTTCTCGCAATAATAAATGAATTTCGTTTTTTATATTGTAGGTGCTTTTCTTATTTTTTATTTCTGTCCCTGTCCCTGTCCCTGTCCCAAAAATGTATATAGAGGTGTTTTTTTTAATTTAATATTGAGAGAAATAGAATGCTCCCTGAAAAGTATAAAATTGTTGATGTAAATAATCACAATTCAAAAAAAATCAGTTGAATTTCCGAAATTGAACCACCCGATATTAAACAATTACAAATACTTAATATTTGTTGTTGTTCGCAGTTTTTTGTATATTTAAGTAGGGTGGGAATGGTGTTCCCCGCAAATAAAAATCCCCGTATAAATAAATTGCCAATTACTTATTCGGTTATATTATCCCCCAATCCACGTCGCTATAAAATAGGCTGCACTAGCAGCCAACGCACCAACTAGTGTAGTGCGAATCGCTCCTTTGATCGGTGATTGTCCGGTAACTTTACTCTTGAAATATCCAAATGTAGCCAATGCAATTAAAGTAATAATGGAAGAATATAATATCCCATCTTTCGGATGATCGGTAAAAAAATAGGCGCTTAATGGAATAAAGCCACCTAAAATATAAGAAGACGCAATATTAAATGCCGATTTTTTAGCACGATCTGGGTGTGGCTTTTCTAAACCTAGTTCGAACCGCATCATAAAGTCGACCCATTTGTCTTTGTTTTTCGATAGTTCCTCTGCAACTTGATTTTGGGCTGCTAAACTTATTCCGTAATCCGCTAAAACATCTTTAATTTCCTGTTTTTCACGCTCAGGCAAATGATCTACTTCCCAATATTCTCGTTTTAACTCAGCGTTATAATGATCAACTTCTGTTTTCCCTGCAAGGTACCCTCCTAATCCCATCGCAATAGATCCTGCAATGATTTCCGCAATACCTGCTGTAATAACTATAGTGTTGGAGTCTACTGCTCCGCTAATTCCCGCCGCCAACGCAAAAGGTACGGTAAGTCCATCGGCCATGCCAATAACAATATCGCGTACAAGTTCTGAACTTTCAAAATGTTCTTCAGTGTGATGGTCGTGGTGATCGTGCATGACAATTTATTTATAAGTTGTAAATGTAAGACATGATATTCATAAAATAAAAAGTGGTATGGAATGCTCAAAAAAAAAGCGAATCCGAAGATTCGCTTTTTTTAATATTTATCCCTGTTCGGATTAGTTTGATAAATGAGCGTTGATTAGCTTAGTCATTTCGAACATAGAAACGGTTTTCTTTCCACCGAATACTTTTATTAAGTTAGCATCACCGTTGATGTTGCGTCTCTCTTTAGGATCTTGTAATTTATTTTTCTTAATGTATTCCCATACTTTTTTAACAACTTCTGTACGTGGGATAGGCTTGCTACCAACAACAGCTGCTAAAGTTGCACTAACATTCATAGGTTTCATGAATGCTGCGTTAGGAGTACGTTTCGTTTTTGCTTTTTTAGCAGGTGCTTTTTTAGCAGGAGCTTTTTTAGCAGGTGCTGCTTTCTTAGCAGGAGCTTTTTTAGCAGGTGCTTTCTTAGCAGGAGCTTTCTTAGCAGGAGCTTTTTTAGCAGGAGCTTTCTTAGCAGGTGCTTTTTTAGCCGGAGCTTTTTTAGCTGGAGCGGCCTTTTTAGCGGCTTTTTTCGCAGGTTTTGCTTTTTTAGTTGCCATTTTGATTTTTTTGTTAACGATTGAGTGGTGCTAATTTAGTCTCACTTGATCCTTCAGAGGTAGCTCCCTCTGAGAATTTATTAACAATCGTTTGTTTTTTCTCCTCGTACGTACGAGTGAACAATTTTCACTAAAATAAACCTCGATTTTAAGTATCTTTTTCAGAGGTTGAATCACGTGTTTTCAGAGGAGAATCTGTGTTAAGAGTGGTGTGAGAGTAGAATCATCCATGCTTCCGTTGCATTCCCCTCTGATAGCATTTTATGCGCAGCAAGATGTACTGCAGTTGTTAAATTCTCATGATTCTCGTGTAAAACGTCGAATAATTTTTTCACATCTTTCCTCTCTCTGTAAGATTTTATTTCGCTTTCTAATGGTATTTTTTCAGTGTTTCCTAACATTCCTAGGTCGTTTCCTGTGAGTATTTTACTTAAACGTATTGTATCTGGCAATTGATCAACACCAATTCCAAGTGTTGTTAAGGGTTTAGGTATTTTAAATAAACCTTGCGATGACCGTCCGTACCAATCGCCACCTAATCGAGAAACTAAATCAATTTTTATTGGATCGATTTTGCCGAATGAGTCAAGAATTTCTTCATTTATATGAATTAGTACAATTTCGCAGACTACCAATTGCCCCGCTCCACCGCTTTCTCCAGTTGAAATAATCTCTTTTACGATACATTCCATTTGAACGGGCGACTCTTTTACGCGCGGCGCCTTCACATGTACTGATGCTTGTTCGGTAAATCCAGCCTTTATAAACTCATTAACGCCCTTTGGGTACTCCGAACTGGCTAGCGACATCTGTTGTACCATTTCATAGCTCACAACGTTTATAACGGCCTCTTTCGTGGCTTTAACGTTGTCAAGGGTGTTTTTGCTAGCTCCATCGCGTCCTCGCAAAGCCGGACTAAATATTACTGTGGGAGGATTAGCCCCAAATGCGTTGAAAAAACTAAATGGACTCAGATTTATACGGCCTTCAGCATCAACGGTTGATACAAATGCAATAGGACGCGGAGCAATGGCTCCTAACATATATTGGTGAATTTCAGATACTTTAAGGTCTTTTGGGTTTATTTGCATCATGTAGTTCCCTGTTTTTTATTGAAATTTGATGCTGCGAAATTGCAAAAGATCCCTCATGATTGCTATTTTTGTGGCCCGATTGCTTCGAAAAAGAAAAAATTCTTCGATATTATCCGGACTTGTTCTTTAAAATAACTATGTTTGCAGCCGCGAAATCAAAAAGTTATTAGTGATTTCATTCCTAAATAGTATGCGCATGTGGCGTAATTGGTAGCCGCGCCAGACTTAGGATCTGGTGCTTCACGGCGTGGGGGTTCGAGTCCCTCCATGCGCACAAAATAAGAAGGCAGCTTTGCAAACCGCATAGCTGCCTTCTTTGCAATAAGACGGCATACATGCATTAGGATGCATATAGTTTATTGAGTTTTATCATTTATTTATGGAAGACGGTTTTTCCGCACTTCCTTTGTCGCAGCTTACCTATAATCGCAATATCTGAATACCTATGAATATCCAACAGGAAAAAATCGATTCTCTAAATTCAATTTTAAAAGTTCAGCTGAAACCTGCAGACTATTCTCCGCAAGTTGATTCGGCTATTAAAAAGTATGCAAAACAAGTTACTATGCCTGGATTCCGTAAAGGAATGGTTCCAGCAGGCTTGGTTCGTAAAATGTATGGTAAATCCATGCTCGTCGATGAATTGAATCGTATCGTAGCCGATTCTTTAGATAAATTTATCGCTGATAATAGTCTTAAAGTGTTGGGTAATCCAATGCCAAAGGCAGATAATGATTTTGAAATGGATCTCGATAAGCCAGGCGATTTCGAATTTGCTTTTGAATTGGGTATTGCGCCTGAAGTGCATTTAATACTGCCTCCAACGAAGTCGTTTACTTACCATGAAATTCAAGTGGAAAGTAAAGTAATTGATGATGAAATTGCTAAAATCCAACGTCGATACGGTAAGTATATTACTCCTGAAGTGTCAGATGCGGAATGTTCTGTTTATGGTACTTTTCAAGAATTAGAGGAGTCTGGAAATATTGTTGAAGCCGGACATACAAACCAAAGTTTTGTATTGCTCGACAAAATAACTGATGCAGATGTACATGCTCAGTTTATAGGCTGTAAAATTTCAGATGTGTTAACATTTAATCCTGTTAAGTCGGTGAAGTCGGCCGACGAGGTGAAGTATATGTTAGGATTAAAAGAAGGTGATCTTGCCAGCTATGATAAAAACTTCCGTTTTACTATCGAGCGTATTAATAAGGTAGAAAATGCAGAGTTAACAAATGAATTGTTTGATCAATTATATGGTCCAGATGCCGTTAGCGATATCGCAGGTTTCCGAGATAAAGTAATGGCTGAAATCGCAGAAGGGTATCGTTATGAAAGTGAAAACGCATTGAAACATGAATTAGAAGATTTTCTTTTACATGAAACAAATATGTCGTTGCCCGATGACTTTTTAAAGCGTTGGCTGATTTCGGCGAATGAGAAAATTACTGAAGAGCAGTTGGCTCGTGAGTACAATCAGTACGCTCGCGATTTGAAGTGGAGATTGATCGAAAATAAGATCTTCACCGATAATAATATGCAAATTAATAATGAAGAAATTGAAAGCTATTCACGTTCGTTAATAGTAGATCAATATCTTCGTTATGGACAAGCGCATCTTCTTGACGATGAGCGTTTAGGTGATCTTGTAAAGCGTTATTTGGCCGAACAAAATAACATTCAACAAGCTATCGAAAACCTCACAGGAAGAAAAGTTTTCGAGCACCTGAACCAAATTGTACAAAAAGACGTTAAAAAGGTTACACATGATGAGTTTGTCGATATAATGAGCAAGCATCACCATGATCATCATTAATCAAAAAGATTAAAAAAAAACGTATGGACTTCCGTAATGAATTTATGAAATATGCCGTGAAACATCGCGGTATGAGCAGCAATGGAGTAGGTAGTTATATCAACTCGGTTTACGCTGATTACATTTCTCCGACTATCATTGAAGAGCGCCAATTAAATGTGGCGCAAATGGATGTATTCTCCCGTCTCATGATGGATAGAATTATCTTTATGGGTACCGGTATTAATGATTATGTAGCTAATATTATTCAAGCACAGTTGTTATTTCTTGAGTCTTCAGATGCAAAACGTGATATTACTATTTACGTGAATAGTCCAGGAGGTTCTGTTTATGCAGGGTTAGGTATATATGATACAATCCAGTATATTCAACCTGATGTTTCTATGGTTTGCACAGGAATGGCGGCATCGATGGGTGCAGTTCTTCTCTGCGCTGGAACAAAAGGAAAACGTAGCGCATTGAAACATGCTCGCGTGATGATTCACCAACCATTAGGCGGTGCTGAAGGTCAAGCTTCAGATATCGAAATCACAGCACGTGAAATTCAGAAGTTGAAAAAAGAATTATACGAGATTATTGCTAACCATAGCGGAAAAGATTATGATCAGGTTTGGAAAGATTCCGATCGTGATTATTGGATGACTGCTCAGGAGGCAAAAGATTACGGAATGATTGACGAGATTCTTACAAGAACGAAGTAATCATTCATCAATAATAAATGAATAGCCGGATACTATAAAATGTGTCCGGCTTTTACTCTTAAAAATAGGTAATACATTGAAGCAGAAACAGGATATTGTTTGTTCGTTTTGTGGTCGCGATAAAAGTCAGGCAAATGTGCTAATTGCAGGCATCAACGGACATATTTGTGACCAATGCATCGCACAGGCGCAAACCATTATTAGCGAAGAGCAAGATCAAAAGTTAAAAACCAGTTTTGGTACAGCCCTCACTTTGCCAAAACCTACTGAAATTAAAAAGTCTCTTGATGAGTATGTAATTGGTCAGGATCATGCCAAAAAAGTAATGGCGGTGGCTGTTTATAATCATTACAAGCGTCTTATTCACAAGAGTAAGGTGAAAGATAAAGATGATGTTGAGATTGAAAAATCAAATATTATTATGGTGGGCGAAACTGGTACGGGAAAAACGTTGCTTGCTCGTACAATCGCTAAATTATTAAAAGTTCCTTTTTGCATCGCCGATGCTACAGTATTAACCGAAGCAGGTTATGTGGGAGAAGATGTTGAAAGTGTTTTAACTCGTTTGTTGCAGGCCGCCGATTATGATGTTACCGCTGCTGAACGTGGTATCGTTTATATCGACGAGATTGATAAAATTGCGCGTAAAGGAGATAATCCTTCAATCACTCGTGATGTTTCGGGAGAAGGCGTACAACAAGGTTTGTTAAAGATGTTGGAGAATACTATTATTAATGTGCCGCCCCAAGGAGGTCGAAAACACCCCGAACAAAAAATGATTGCCGTTAATACGCAGCATATTTTGTTTATCTGTGGAGGTGCATTTGATGGTATCGATAAAATTATAACACGTCGTTTACAAACAGCTTCTTTAGGGTTTTCTCAAAAGAGTGATCAAGTGGAAATTGATCGTAGTAACTTAATGCAATACGTGACTCCATCTGATTTGAAATCGTTCGGATTAATACCTGAATTAATTGGGCGTTTGCCTATGATTACGCACTTGGCTCCACTCGACCGAGAAACGCTGCGACGTATTTTAACGGAACCTAAAAACGCACTTACGCGTCAGTATCATAAACTTTTTGAAATGGAAAATATTAAACTTTCATTTTCAGATGAGGTGCTCGATTATATTGTAGAAAAAGCAATTGAGTTTAAGCTAGGTGCTCGCGGATTAAGATCTATTTGTGAAGCCATTATGCTCGATGCGATGTATGAGGTGCCAGGAAATAAAAAAGAAAAAGATTTCGAAATTACGATTAAGTACGCTAAGGAGAAATTGCTGAAAGCAAATGTTAACCAGTTGAGAGTTGCCTAAGCTAAAATGGATAAGATATAAAGATCAATGTCGAGAGATGTTGGTCTTTTTTTATGTCCATCGGTAATCTGCAATAGAATTTGCAGATTGCTTAATGTGTTAAATGAAAGATTGAGCTTCTATTGTAAATTAAAATGCGCCAGCCCTCACCGGCTTTGCCTTACCGAAAACGGTATACCTTAAATTCAATGGAGGTGAATTTAAAACCCTATCCTCTCATACTCCGAAAACGAATATTCATGCACGTTTTTTTCGTCTGCATGATGGCGAAAATAAGAAAGTAGTCGCCATTCTGCTAAACTAAATTCAGGGAAATGTGCATCGCCTTCAAACTCTGTGTAAATACGAGTGATATAAAGTTTATCGGCAGCATATATTGATTGCTTATAAATTTCTGCACCGCCAATAATAAAAACTTCTTCTTCGTTTAAGCAAGCATCAACAGCATCTTGTAACGAATAAAAAATTTCGCAGCATTCAGCGCTAAAGTCTTCGCTGCGGGTAATAACAATGTTTCTTCGGTTCGGTAAAGCTTTGCCTATCGAA
Organism: uncultured Bacteroidota bacterium; assembly: GCA_903881665.1. GTDB lineage: Bacteria > Bacteroidota > Bacteroidia > AKYH767-A > OLB10 > CAINEC01. The sequence continues at coordinate 47,333 of CAIRUC010000132.1, forward strand.
TCATAGGTCTTTCTTCCCATGATGATGGTATGTCCGCTAGTAATGTTTTTGAAATGCTTTAAATCAGCTGGTAGGCGCCATATCAACGCATTGTTATTTCCAATTACATTGTGTTTTGCCATTGCGGCGATAAGTGAAAGAATCATAATCTATACAGCTACGGCTCCTTTTATGGCAGGATGCGATTGATAGTTAATAACGGCAATGTCTTCGAATTTGAAATCGAAGATGTTTTTGATTAACGGATTTAATTCCAAAGTGGGTAATTGTAACGGCTCTCGTGTGAGCTGTAGTTTTACTTGCTCGAAGTGATTGCTGTATATATGAGCATCGCCTAATGTGTGAACAAATTCTCCTGCTTTTAATCCGCATACTTGTGCTACCATATGTGTCAACAAGGCATACGAGGCAATGTTAAACGGAACTCCTAAAAATAAATCAGCACTGCGTTGATATAATTGGCAACTTAATTTTCCGTCGGCAACATAAAATTGAAATAAAATATGACAGGGAGGTAAAGCCATCTTACTAACTTCCCCAACGTTCCATGCATTTACTAATAAGCGTCGTGAATCGGGATTCTTTTTAATTTGCTCTATCAGCTGCGAAATTTGATCCACCGATTCGCCGTTAGCCGTAGGCCAAGAGCGCCATTGATATCCGTAAACAGGACCTAGATTTCCATTTGCATCGGCCCATTCATCCCAAATCGAAACGCCATTATCTTTCAGATATTTGATATTGGTTTCGCCTTTCAAAAACCACAATAATTCGTGGATTATAGATTTAGTGTGAACTTTCTTTGTGGTTACTAATGGAAATCCTTCTGCTAAATTAAATCGCATTTGATAACCGAATACACTCACGGTTCCAGTTCCTGTGCGGTCTTCTTTTTTTACCCCATGTTCCATTACATGGCGTAGCAGATCGTTGTATTGTTTCATGCGATTAGTAGCAAATATAAATGAAGTTATTCTTCAGAGGGTTTTTGATCGTCGGCAGGAGGGATGTGAAGATTTTTGAAAATATTCTCCATTTTTTCAACATAGTCAAGCGAGTCGTCATGGAAGAATTCAAGTTCAGGGATAATACGCGCCTGTTTTCCAATGCGATCGCCTAAGGCTTTTCGGATTTCATTTTTGTGAATCGAAAATTGTTTCAGAATATTTTTCGGATCTTGTGCTTTAAACATACTTAACTGCACACGGGCAAGTCCTAAGTCGGGGGTAACGCGTACACCAGTAACTGTTACGAAGTGATTTCCATACCAGTTGCGGCCTTCCCGCTGTAAAATTTCCCCTAGCTCTTTTTGAATGAGTCGGGCGTATTTTTGTTGACGAACTGAATCCATGCCGCAAAGGTAGCTTTTACTTGCGAAATATAGTCGAAAATAATATGCGTGACAATTAGATTGAGTTACTTTCGTTTTATCTTTACATCCAAGAATTTCGAAAGTTTATGAAAAAATTATCACTTCTGCTCGCTAGTTCCTTTCTGATGATTCTGGCTTCTTGTACTGATGATACTGGCGATATTATTCCTACCTCGGATGCGAGAGATAAATTTACCGGTGATTGGTTATGTAAAGAATCTAGTTCGGTTACTCCGTTTACAATTAATATTTCGAAATTGGGTGATGGAGATTCTCTCCTCATCAAGAACTTTAGTAATTACGGCGATTTAACCAATACCTATGCTGAGGTTACCGTAAATTCTCTTACGATTCCTTTTCAAAAAATAGGAGTGACTTATATTCCAGTAAGTGGTTCAGGAATATATAGTAGCGCCGGAGGCACCGACAAAATTACGATGAACTACACTACCGACGGCCAATCAGCAACAGCGGTTTGTACACATTAGTGAATTTTGCGTAGCGTTTTGAAGGGCGATTTGCTTAATTGGCTAATAGGGATTAGTGCTGATATTAATCGTCAGCACAGCAAATGACGCTGATTTTACAGATTTAAGCCGGTTATTGCCCTTAGTTACTAGTTGTCTTCGAAATGGGAGATTTATTATATATCATCTACGACGATAGGTGAAGCCTTGAGCGGAATCGATTTCAGAAAAGGATTTGTAAATTAATTGTGATTTAATTTCTGGCGATAGGTAATAGACTATAGATGAACAAAGTTCTCCTATGGGATTCGCGATTAAATTCAGTCGTTAAGTCATTCAGATATTCTTTTGCCGAACTTTGCTCCCCATTTTCAAATTTTCAAATCGAAAAATTTTCAAATTAAATTATTGATCACCGTCTACTTGTTCGGGATTTACAATAGTCATTTTAACGAAGTCGACACTGTGTTTAAACCGCTTTAAAATAGTGAATTCGTAACCTCCGTAGATGCGTTTTTCGTTAACAGCTGGAATGCGTCCGTAGATGTAGTTTAAGAGTCCCGAAACAGTATCGTAATTCGGACTTTCTTCTACTGTGATTGGAAGCAAATCATTCACATCGCCAATTGATGCTGTTGCGTTTACGATGAATTCGGTTTCGCTTTTCTTCTCTACGGGAGGCTTTTCATCATCATATTCATCCTGAATTTCTCCTACTAATTCTTCTATGATATCTTCCATCGTTACTATTCCTGCCGTGCCGCCAAATTCATTGGTAACAATGGCCATTTGAATGTGCTGAGTCTGGAATTCACGCAATAAATCATTGATGCGTTTGTTGAGGGGGATAAAATACGCAGGGCGAATGAGATCGTTAATGCCTTTGAAGTTTTTTTCGTAAAGAATTTTTATTAAATCTTTCGTGTAAACAACTCCGATAATATTGTCGAGTGATTCTTGATAGACAGGCATTCTTGAATACCCTTCGTCGATCACTTTTTGTACTACTTCTTCTTTCGTCGATTCAACGTCGATGGCCGAAATTTTGGTGCGCGGAATTAATATTTGTCGCACTACACGATCGTCAAATTCGAATACATTCTGAATTAATTCGTTTTCCGAAGATTTTATCGCTCCACCTTCTTCCGATTCCGTTAAAAGCATTCTGATTTCTTCTTCTGTATGTATCTCGTTATGATCGGCAGTCTGCATTCCAAAAATGCGAAGCATTAAATGAGATAAACTGTTTAGCACCCAAATAAAGGGTGCGAAAATGGCATACAGTGCTCTTAAAGGAAATGCAATTATTAACGTAAATGCAAGGGGATTGCGTATAGCTGCTGTTTTCGGCACCTGTTCTCCTAAAACAATATGTAATACAGTAATAAGAACGAATGCTATTACGATAGATACTTGATGTAGATTATCGGTGGCTAAATCAGCACCGAACATAGCAGCAATATTGCCAACAGCTTTGGCCACTACGGGTTCTCCTATCCATCCTAATCCTAAACTCGCTAAAGTTATTCCTAATTGACAAGCGCTTAAATAGCCGTCCATGTGCAAAAGAATATGCTGTGCAGTTTGCGCAAATCGGTTGCCCTGATTCGCTTTAACATCCACCTGTGAGGCTCTTACTTTTACAATCGCAAATTCGGCGGCAACGAAGAATCCATTTAAAAATACGAGGAGGGCAGTAAATAATATATCAGCAATCATTGATGGGTGTTACTCGGTTCGGTTTGTGTTGCAAAGATACATTAGTGTAGCTTAGAAACGTTGAATAACAATAATTTAATTAACAAACCCTCTTTTACTGAAGTTTTTCGTTGTTTTGGTGTCGGTCTTTGTCGCGCTTTGTTTTCTTTTCAAAGTTCTTTTCAAGGGCTTCGGTGAGATTAACACCTGTTTGGTTGGCTATGCAGATAAGTACCCATAATACGTCTGCCATTTCATCGGCAGGATCGGCTTTTTCTTCTCCGGCTTTGAACGATTGTTCTCCGTATTTCCTCGACATAATTCTCGCCAATTCACCCACTTCTTCGGTTAATATGGCCATGTTTGTTAATTCATTAAAATAACGAACTCCTATCGTTTTTATCCATGCGTCTACCTGTTGCTGCGCTTCGCTGATTGTCATGTTGATTTATTTATAGGTTAAAGATGTGCAAAAATCGTTAATAGTTCAAAACAGATAACGTTACTTAAGTATTGTTTCTAGGTATTTTTGTTGCTATGCAATTGCTTTCAGTTTATAAACAAGCTTTTTCGAATCTTCAGCGAAATATCTGGGTGCTTAGTTTGGCAATGTTTATTAATCGTTGCGGTTCGATGGTGCTTTTGTTTACTTCTTTGTATCTCACTCGCGAATTGCATATTAGTATTGCTGATGCAGGTATGGTGATGAGTTTTTACGGAGTAGGCAGTGTGTTGGGCAGTTATTCGGGTGGTTGGCTTGCCGATAGACGAAGTTATTATGATATCATGGTTGCTTCGTTGTTTGTGTGCGCTGCTGTATTAATGTTGATGACTGTTGTAGCTTCGTTTGCAGGTATCGCTGTAATTATGTTTTTCTATGCGTTTACTGCCGATATTTTTCGTCCCGCAAACGCAAAGGCAATAGCTGTTTTTAGTGACTCAACCAATCGAACACGATCCGTTTCTCTGCTTCGTTTGGCAGTAAATTTAGGATTCTCTATTGGTCCGGCAGTTGGTGGTTTTGTTGCCGTTCATTTGGGATATACTTGGCTCTTTGTGATTGATGCAAGTACGTCGGTTCTAGCTGCGCTAATGCTGATGTTTTATTTGCCGCGAAAGAAAGTTGAATTGAAAAAGAGTGATCACGCTGTGCTGAATGATGTAAGCACATCCGCGTATCGAGATTGGAAATACCTCTTGTTTATTGTTGGAGTTGCTATTTATGGTACTTGTTTCTTTCAGATTTTTGCTAGCGTACCTCAATATTTTAATAAAGTTTGTCATTATAGTGAAGATGTTATTGGGTTGCTATTGGCATTAAACGGTTTGTTAGTAGTGCTTATTGAAATGCCGATGATGTTGATGCTCGAGAAAAATTTGCGTACTTATAATTACATCATCGCTGGAGTTTTGTGTTTGCCTATCTCCTTTATTGTTTTGAAATTTGGTGCTGGGTTATTAATCACAGCAGTGCTTTATACAATTATTATTACCTTCTCTGAAATATTTGCGATGCCTTTTATGATGAATTATTCGTTGTCGCGGCCTAAGAAGGAGCGCCAAGGACAGTATTCGGCATTGTATTCTATTGCCTATGGAATTGCTAATATTGCAGCTCCTTCGGTAGGATTGGGAATTGCTGCAGCTTATGGTTTCGACAATATGTTTAATTTTATTATCGCATTAAGTTTTTTGCTTGCTAGCGGATTTTATTGGTTAAAAAAAAGTTCAGAAAAAATTAAAATAGTATGAAAGTAGTGATTCAAAGAGTGGCGGAAGCATCGGTATTAATTGATGGATTAGAAACTCGATCGATAGGGCAGGGCTTTATGATTTTGTTAGGAATCACTCACGATGATGCTAATGAAGATGTTGAATGGTTGTGTAAAAAAATTGTGCAGATGCGAATTTTCCCCGACGAAGAAGGTGTGATGAATAAGAGTGTTTTAGATGTAGATGGCGATGTATTATTGATCAGTCAATTTACTTTATATGCCTCAACAAAAAAAGGGAATCGCCCTTCTTATATTAATGCTGCTCGTCCCGATATCGCTACCCCGCTCTACGAGCAATTTATCACTCAGCTTCAATCCGATTTAGGAAAAAATATTTCGACCGGAAAATTTGGCGCCGATATGAAAGTAAGCCTCGTGAATGATGGACCTGTTACGATTATTGTAGACTCAAAGGCAAAAGATTAGAGATCTGAAAATTGGGAGCAAAGTTGTTTTGAAAGAGGGAAGCTTCATGACACATGATTCAATTAGATTTCGAACGTCTTGAGATCGATGTTATGTAACCATATTTTTTGGAGTTTTATGCTAGATATGGAGAATACACAATTCATGCAATTTCGTTTCAGTACATAAATCTCAAGACTTAATAAAATTGTACATCCCTAACATAGGTTGACCAATTTTAAATGACATTAAGTTTTAAAAAGATTTTTTAAAAAAATTAATTGCCTTCAACTAGGTAAGGTAAAAGTATTTCTCTTTTTAGTCAGCGAAGCTTGAAATAGGTTTAAAAACTTTGATTATTCAGACATTATCCAAATATTTGAAAAGATTTAACGAAATTTTATATCGAAGCGGATCGTCTACCTTAAATTTTTGCGGAAAGAACGATGAGGACGAAAACGAAAAAAATAAACACTGCTTGAGGCTTGAAAAAGATTTCTTTCAGGGCGAGTTTGTTTATTCCCGCTGGAGTTGAAATCGTTCCCGATAAAAATTTTACAGCGTCTATTGCATTTTACTGCAGGAAAAAGCGAGCGCCATCGCGCGGCTGCAAGAGTGGAAAAGTTTTATTCCGTATTTCTATCATTGACAAATTTGTTTTCAATATAATATACCCCACAAAGACCAGAAGGCTCCTGTTTGTCCGATAAATTATAACTAAAAAGGTCAACCATATTAAGGGATGTTCAAATCATCTTGGATCTTTCATTCTGCATCTTCCATCGTCACTTAAAAATATCCTCATTCCTCAGCATGCTCAAATAATTATAATAACGCATCGCATGAATTTCTCCTTTTTCCACGGCATCTTTTATGGCGCATTGTTTTTCGTTTTCGTGTAGGCAATTATTAAATTTGCAATCGTTGATTCGATCTCTCATTTCAATAAAGTAATGTGATATTTCGGCAGGATTAAAATCGATGTTTACAAATTCGCGTATTCCGGGGGTGTCGATTAAATATCCTCCTTCAGTGAGTTGATGCATCTCTGCAAAAGTGGTTGTATGTTTTCCTTTTAGATGCTGAGAAGAGATTTCGCCTACTTTCAAATTTAATTTATTTTCAAGGGCATTTATTAAACTGGATTTACCTACTCCTGAATGTCCGCTAAAGAGATTAGATCTCCCTTTTAATTGAAATCTTAATTCTGTTAATCCATCACCGTTAGTTGCCGAAACTTTAAAGCATTCATACCCTAATGGCTCGTAAATGGAAATGTAATTTTCCTGGACTTCTTCAAGATCATTTTTAAATAAATCTGATTTATTGAAGATGAGTGAAACTGGAATATGAAACGATTCGGCAGCTGAAATAAATCGATCAATAAATCCTGTAGATGTTTTCGGGAACACCGGCGTTACTACCAACCAAGCTCTATCAATATTAGCAGCTAAAATATGTGATTGCTTCGATAAATTCACCGATTTACGAACTATGTAATTACGGCGTTCACCTATCTCGTTGATGGTGCCGGTGCCGTCAGTTTGAAGATGATATTCGACAATATCTCCAACGGCTAATGGGCTAGTGCTATCAATATCGCGTAAACGTAGTTGTCCGCGCACACGACAGGAAACTCTTTGGCCCTGTTCATTTTCCACTTCATACCAACTTCCGGTCGATTTTAGTACTAATCCTTTCATATCAGAGTGCAAAGATAAGAGGAATTAGGCAGCTAAAATCGGAAACTCATTTCAAGGTATGTATAGCTGCATTTGTTCATTAAATTTTAAAAAATTCACCAATTCGAATACTGTTAATCCACTACATTTGCTGCCTATGTCGGTAGAAGTATCAAATATTACCAAATTATACGGTGAGCAAAAGGCGCTAGATGGTGTTTCGTTCTCTGTAGAACCAGGACAAGTAGTTGGTTTTTTAGGCCCGAATGGAGCCGGAAAGTCGACTATGATGAAAATAATAACTTGTTTTCTTCCCCAAACTTCGGGAAAGGTAACTGTTGATGGTTTTGATGTTACAAGTCAATCGGTAGAAGTGCGCAGGTTGGTGGGCTATCTGCCTGAGCATAATCCATTGTACCACGATATGTATGTGAAGGAGTTTCTCACTTTCATCGGAGGCATTCAATTACCTTCAAAGATGGTGGCGGGAAGAGTGAAAGAGATGATCGATCGCACAGGATTAGGAGTAGAACAGCATAAAAAAATTGGGGCTTTATCGAAAGGATACCGTCAGCGTGTAGGATTGGCGCAAGCCATGATTCACCAGCCGAATGTGTTGATTTTAGATGAACCTACTACCGGACTAGATCCAAATCAATTGGTAGAAATACGACAATTGATAAAAGATATAGGGAAAGAAAAAACGGTGATTCTATCAACCCATATCATGCAAGAGGTAGAAGCCATCTGCGATCGAGTGTTAATTATTAACAAAGGTCAGATAGTTGCCGACGACAAAACGGCGATATTACAGCAAAAGTCGGCGGATGCATCGATTGTCATGATTGAATTCGATAAGCCTTTTAACAGTAAAAACTTGATGCTAGTGACTGGTGTGCGTAGAGTAGAGAAACTTAGCGAAAATAGCTGCAAGGTGCATGGTGATAAAGGCATGGATTTACGTCCATTGCTATTTAACTTTTCTGTGGATAACGGCCTGTCAATTATTACATTGCATAAAGAAGAGAACAGCTTAGAAAGTATCTTCCGTCAATTAACTGCACAGAAAATTACATAAATTTTCATAGATGAAGTCTTTTTCTATCTTTGCCCCGCTTTAAGAAAGCAATACTAGTAAGAACTCAAATTAGAATCAATAAACTCAACAAAAAATGTCATACTTGTTCACTTCTGAGTCAGTATCTGAAGGCCATCCTGATAAGGTAGCGGATCAGATCTCTGATGCATTAATCGATTATTTTCTTGCTTACGACCCAACTTCAAAAGTAGCTTGCGAAACGCTTGTTACTACAGGACTGGTTGTATTAGCCGGAGAGGTAAAATCCGACGCATATCTTGACGTTCAAGAAATCGCTCGTGAGGTAATCCGTCATATCGGATATACAAAAAGCGAATACATGTTCGAAGCAAACTCATGCGGAATTTTATCGGCAATTCACGAACAATCACCTGATATTAACCAAGGTGTTGAACGTAAAAAACCGGAAGACCAAGGAGCTGGTGACCAAGGAATGATGTTTGGTTATGCTAGCCGCGAAACGGATAATTATATGCCGTTACCATTAGAATTATCACATTTATTACTTCGTGAATTGGCAGCGATTCGTCGCGAGCAAAAAGTGATGAAATATCTTCGTCCTGATGCAAAAAGCCAAGTAACGATCGAGTATTCTGACGATCACCAACCGATTCGTATCGATACAATCGTATTATCGACTCAACACGACGATTTTGGTAAAGAGAAAGCAATGCTTGATCAAATCAAGAAGGACGTTGTAAATATTTTGATTCCTCGCGTGATGAAGAAACTTCCAAAACGCGTGCAGGCATTATTCAACAATAAAATTACTTACCATGTTAATCCTACAGGAAAGTTTGTTATCGGTGGACCACACGGTGATACAGGTTTAACGGGACGTAAAATCATCGTTGATACTTATGGTGGAAAAGGAGCTCACGGTGGTGGAGCATTCTCAGGAAAAGATCCTTCAAAAGTTGACCGTTCAGCAGCGTATGCAGCACGTCACGTAGCCAAACACTTAGTAGCTGCGGGAATCTGCGATGAAGCATTAGTTCAAGTTGCTTATGCAATTGGAGTAGCGAAGCCTGTAGGTTTATTCGTTAACACTTACGGAACTGCGAAAGTGCCTATGAGCGACGGACAAATTTCTGCTATGATTGGTAAAATGCCTGAGTTCGATATGCGTCCTTATTTCATCGAAAAACGCTTCAACTTACGGACGCCAATCTATCTCGAAACTGCTGCTTACGGACATATGGGTCGCGAGACTAAAGTAGTTGAGAAGGTATTCAATAAAGGCAAGAAAAACGAGAAGAAAATCAAAGTTAAATTGTTCCCTTGGGAAGAACTTAATGCGGTTGATTCAGTAAAGAAAACTTTTGGGTTAGCAGGTGCAGTTAAGGCTAAAGGTAAGAAGTAATAACATTTAATATATATAATAAAGGCTGTCTGAAAAGATGGCCTTTTTTTATTGTATTAGGTTTCAAAAAGCAAAAGGAGTGTATTTAAACGAGTATAGTGGATAGTCTGAATTTAATTTCATAAGGGAAATATTTGACAAATGGAATTGGCCGTCTTAAAAAAGAAAATGAAAATTTGAGTGTGAATTATAATTTATTAGTTAATGATCGGATTCAATATTTAATTGAAGCTAATGAAGGTATTTCTCCAAATAATTTAATTGAAACAAACGAGAAATATGTGAATGATATTATGTTAAAACAATTAAGACATAATCTAGCACCTAATAGTATAGATTTTCCATGTTACAATCCATAGCACAGCAATGTCCCTTTTCAGGTGGCCGCTCCATTTATATTGCTCGTGCAATTTTACACGAGTATTTTCCCGAAATGGTTTACAATGATGAAGATATTTGTGCTGCGGAGGGTTTGATGAGAAAGAAAAATGAAATCAATCAAGTACTTTCTAATAAACTATTGATTTCACCTAATCCTGCAAATGAGCAAAGGTTTTTGATGATACGGGGATGTATTTGAGTACGGAGAAGACGGTTGTAAACAAATAGGAGATTGTAGTTTCTTTGAAAATCTAATTCAAAAGAAGAGTTTCTTAGTTCGAAGTTCGAAGTTTCGCTAAGCGAATAGCGAGTTTTTGATATGTTAAGCGGTTATCGAGCGGCGGTCATCGGGCGGAGTCGAGATGAGCCTGTCGAAATACGGTTATTGAGTCTGTCGTATTATTGACCTTGTCGATAATCGCTAAATCAAGTCACGATAAACAAGCTTGATAAAATAAAATTTCATGTGCACTTTCGGTTGCTAAGAAATTAATCTACCGTATTTAAAAAATCAAGAAACGGTTTAATAACTTCGAGGCCTTTGAGGAGGGTTTTTTCGAGGGATTTGTCGGTGAGGTCTTTGGTTTTGATAGGGTGTGTAACAACGTAGCTATTGTATTTCAAAAGTTCGATGTCGGGGTGTGTTGGGTCAACGCCCTTGGGTGCTTTCTTTAACTTATGTTCTTCGAGAGCAGGATACCATTTCTTGAAGGTTTTGTTGTTTAAGATGGCTTTGAAGTCGGCAGTATTGTATTCCACTTCCTGTCGCAGCTTTTTTAGTACTGGTGCTTCTGGCATCCAATATCCTCCGGCAATAAAACTGGCATTTCCGGCAGGTTCTATATGGATGTAAAAGCCACATTTGCCCGATTTTTTGCCTCCCTCCTTCAATTGTGCACTGAAGTTTACTTTATAGGGAACTTTGATCTTGCTAAATCTTACGTCGCGGTAGATGCGAAATACGCAGTCTTTTACCTCTAATGTTGATAACGCAGGGTGAGTTTTACTAGCTTTTAATATAAGAGACGCTATAAATTGATGAAAATCACTTTTAGCGGCATCGTATCGAGCTTTGTTGATGGCGAACCATTCTCGGTTGTTGTTTTTCTTAAGGTCGGTTAAGAATTTAAGGGTAGTCGACTTCAGCATATTGCGGTAAAAATAATTTTTTTATTCTAAATCTTTGCCAATGAGAATTTTAACATTAAAATTGCGGAATAGTTTTGTTTAAATCGAAAGAATCTTTTTTACATTTGTGATATTAGAACTTCAAAGAACCTAGAGTACCTCGTGTATTGAAGTTTTTTGGGTGTTTAATTCGATAATTCAAGAGTATGAAAATCTGCGACGAGTATCAACCTAAATAAAATTCTTAACCAAAATTTTGCTTAACAACCGCAAATGAAAACTTCCAAGAAAACTGGAAAAGCAACTGAGTCAAAAGCTAAAAACATAGCAAACTCAGCAGGAAAGGGGCGTAAAATGGAGCCTCTTAAATCGAAGGAACTAAAGAACCAAAAGTTCGATGATTTTGATGATGAAGAGGACGACTTGGATCCGGAAATGGCGGAGGGAAATATGGAGTCGTTCGATGATTTCTACGATGATGACGATGATGATGAGTAATCATCCGGCTTTGTAAAGTGCTCCTCCAATATTGTTTCTTAATGAACCCGTTGTACTATTGAAAATATTTACGCTATTATTCTGATATAATACAGCTAGAAACCCAAATACAAGGGCTTCTTTGTAGTTGATAATACTCGCTGCCGGCAAAGTAATTTTACGTCCGCCAAGCGTTGCTATCTTGTTGGTTAAATAGGTGTTGAAGGCTCCTCCTCCTGTTACAAGGATGGACCCTTCTTCTTTTATGTGCGTGAATGCATTGGCATGCATGGTTGCGATGTGTTCGGTTACAGTGTGCGCTAGGTCGGCTGCTTCCGAATAACTTAACTTTTCATTACGTATTTCCATAGTTGGTAAAAAATCTCCTTCTAACCATTCTCTCCCCAGCGATTTTGGTCCTTGTTGAGTGTAAAAGCTAAGGTGGTTGAGCTTTTCTAATAATTCAGGAATTATTTTCCCCGATGCTGCCATTTCTCCTCGGTCGTCGTATTCGTTTCCTTGGTTGTTGGCAAGGAGGTTTAAGATCATATTTGCAGGACAAATATCAAATCCTTTTCGGCTTCCGTTTTCTTCGAAAGAAATATTGGCAATTCCTCCCAGATTTAAACAAGCAGCATATTCGCCAAATAAGTACCTATCGCCTATCGGAACTAAGGGGGCACCTTGTCCACCTAATGCCACATCCTTACTCCTGAAATCGCATACTGTATTAACTCCCGTGAGTGCGGCAATTTGTGCTCCGTCGCCTATCTGACAGGTAAATCCATGTTGTGGTTGATGAAAAACGGTATGGCCGTGGCTTCCGATCAGGTCGATTTTTAATTTGTTTTCCACTATAAAATTCGCTGCTATTGTTCCGAAATACCGGCCCAAAGCTGCATGAGAAAAGGCCAAGTCATAACCTGAGAGGTTCATCGACCCCTTTAAAGTTTCGATCCACTCTGTAGGATAGGGTATAGTTTGAGTGGCTAAAATTTCAAAATCCCAGGTATGATTGAGCTCCGTAAAGCGACAAGCACAGAGGTCGGTGCCGTCTAAAGAAGTGCCCGACATCATGCCAAGGACCGTAATTGGGAGTGAATTGTTCATCGTGATATGATATTTACTATTCTGCAAAGGAAATCTTTTACAATCTCATCTACTAATCCGAAGAATGGATTATTTTTGGCAAACTAAATAAATACCTATGTTATTTCAATTCAGTGAAGAACAATTAATGATTCAGCAGGCTGCGCGTGACTTTGCCCAGCAAGAACTATTACCGGGCGTTATCGAGCGCGATGAACATCAGAAGTTTCCGGCGGAACAAATAAAACGTTTGGGTGAACTAGGCTTTTTGGGCATGATGGTGAGTCCTCAGTACGGCGGAAGCGGATTAGATACTGTTTCTTATGTATTGGCAATGGAAGAAATTTCCAAAGTAGACGCCTCCGCATCAGTGGTGATGTCGGTAAACAATTCACTGGTTTGTTGGGGCCTTGAGAATTTCGCCAATGAAGAGCAAAAACAAAAATACTTGGTACCCTTAGCGAAAGGAGAAATTATTGGTGGGTTCTGTCTTTCAGAACCAGAAGCGGGATCGGATGCCACATCTCAACGTACAACGGCAATAGATATGGGCGATCATTACCTTTTAAACGGAACAAAAAATTGGATTACCAATGGTGGAACGGCTTCTGTCTTTTTAGTGATGGCACAAACCGATGTGGCGAAAGGTCACAAAGGAATAAACTGCTTAATTGTAGAAAAAGGATTGGAAGGATTTACGGTAGGACCTAAAGAAAATAAATTAGGTATTCGTGGATCTGATACGCATTCGTTGATGTTTCAAGATGTGAAAGTGCCAAAGGAAAATCGTATCGGTGAAGACGGATTCGGATTTAAATTCGCTATGAAAACCCTTACCGGCGGTCGTATCGGTATCGCTGCTCAAGCATTAGGAATTGCAAGTGGTGCCTATGAGTTAGCCTTAAAATATTCGAAGCAACGTAAAGCCTTCGGAACTGAAATCTGTAATCACCAAGCTATTCAATTTAAGTTAGCGGATATGGCTACTGAAATTGAAGCAGCTCGATTGTTGTGTTTGAAAGCAGCTTGGGAGAAAGACAATAAAATGGATTATAATCTTTCGAGTTCAATGGCTAAATTATTTGCTTCGGAAGTAGCAATGAAAACAACTATTGAAGCTGTGCAGGTACATGGAGGATACGGATTTGTGAAAGAGTTCCACGTAGAACGATTAATGCGTGATGCTAAAATTACTCAGATCTATGAAGGAACTTCTGAAGTTCAACGTATCGTAATTGCAAGAAGCATTCTACAGTAAAAATAATACATGAAGCAACGATATAGTTCTCTGTTTTTTTTCGCAATCATCACCATCTTTCTAATTATCGGCTGTACGCCGCAAAGAAAGATGGTGTATTTGCAAGGTGATTCGGCGATTTTACGCGACACAACTACATTTAGTATGCGTATATCTCCAGGTGATATTATCGCGGTAGATTTGTATACTGTTAACCCTGACGCATTCCCGGGATTAGGAATAGGTAATGATCGCGGCTCTATTATCGATAACCGTTCGGCCTACGAAAAAGGATTTATGCTCGATCGTAAAGGTGTTGTAGCATTGCCCTATATCGGAAATGTTAATCTAAATGGATTAACAATAACCGATGCGCACGATACCATCAGCAATCGCTTTAAGCAATACATTGATGAGCCCGTTGTCATTGTGAAAAAATTAAGTTTTAAAGTTTCAGTAATAGGTGAAGTTCAGAAACCGGGATTGTTTTATGTGCCGAATGAACAACTTACCATATTAGAAGCATTAGCAATGGCTGGCGATTTAAGTACGTATGCCGATCGTACAAATTTGAAAATTCTGAGAAAAACGACGGAAGGAACTATCGAAATTCCTGTTGATCTCACTAAGAAAGAAGCGTTTGTCGGACAAAGTAAATTCCTATATCCCGAAGATGTGTTATACGTGGCACCTACGAGGAAGAAAGCATTTGCACAAGTTAGCGTTGCTACCGGTGTTTTTACTTCTATTCTAAGTACATTAATTCTTTTAGGAACACTTTACGTTAGAACTAAGTAATGAATAATACTCCGAAAAATAAAAAGCAGGAAGACGAATTAGACTTAAGCAATCTCCTGAACGATCTGATTGCGAAATGGCATTATTTCCTTGTTGCCGGATTGATTCTTGCGGCGCTTACTGTTGTGTATATTAAATTTTCATTACCCGTTTATCAGAGTACTTCAAGCGTGTTAATTGATGATAGTAAATCATCGAATAATTTCGAAGATGTACTGTCGAGTGATTTGTTTGGTACAAGCATGAGCATGCCTACCGAAATAGGTATTCTTACTTCCCGTACCGTTATTCAAAAAACCATTGAAGAATTGCATTTAAGAGTACAATATTTTAATACTACCGCTTATCCTGCGCGACCAATTTATCCGAACAGTCCGTTTTTAGTGGAGGTGAATGATATTAATAAATATGTTCAGGATTTAACATTTGAGGCCAAAGTAATTGATAAGTCGCATCTTGAAATTACAACTGAATATACTGGCGATGATATCCCAACTTTTAAGTTTGACAAGAGTATCGCATTAGGCGAAAGTATCAGTAACAAATATTTTCATTTTACAATTCATAAGTCAGATTCAATAAGTCTTCCAGATGCGGGTGCTACCTTCGAATTTAAAGTTCGTAATTTAAACAAGCTGACTAATGAAATAATCGACAATTTGAAAGCTGAACCACTCGATAAAGATGCGAATATCGTTATTCTTACGTATCAAGATGTAGTTCCCGTTCGTGCATTAGATGTGTTGAATACAATTGGCAAAGTGTACATCGATTTAGATGTTCAAGATAAAGCCTCAGTTGCCGGATTAACATTAAAGTTTGTTGATCAGCAGCTCACCAATACTGGTGATGCATTGAGTGCTACCGAGCATGAAATGCAGGATTTTAAAGAGAAGAATAAAACGGTCAATTTAAGTGAAGAGTCGAAGGCGATGTTGCAAAAGCTTAACGAGCTTGATGTTGAAAGAGTGAAAAATAATATCGACATTACTACCTTAGATAATTTATATAATTACGTTGCCAATAATCAGGATTTAACCAATATGGCTCCTTCCAGTATGGGAATCCCTGATCCGCTACTCGTAGAATTAATAACTAATTATCAAACATTACAAGGAAAGCGAAAGGGATCTTCATTCGGAGTGAAGAATGATGCACCAGCTGTGAAAGTTTTAGATCAGCAATTAACCGAAACTAAAAATGCATTGGCGGAAAATATTAGTTCTATAAAAAAGCGTTTGTCGGTAATGCGCATTTCTATTCAGCAACAATTATCACAATGCGAAGCACAAGTAAAACAGGTTCCTGAAATTGAACGACAATTTATCGGAATCCAACGTAATGTAGAAGTAAATCAAAATATTTATACATACCTTTTGCAGAAAAAAGCGGAAACTTCTATCGCTAAAGCAACTGCTGTTTCTGATAACCGAATACTTGATCAGGCAAGTCTCGCTGAAGATCCTGTTTCTCCAAATAAAAAACTCTTAGCGGTATTGTTAGTTTTGTTTACGGGTATAATTCCTGGCGGATTAATTCTCAGCCGTATTTTATTTAAATCAAAAATTCAGAATCGCGAAGACATTTCTCGTATTACATCGGTGCCTGTTTTAGGGGTGGTAGGTCATTCACCCGATAAAACAAATTTGGCAGTATTTAGTCGCCCTAAATCTGCTATTTCAGAAGCATTTCGTACCATTCGCACCAATCTTCAGTTTTACGGGATAAATTCGGGCAATCAAGTAATTACTATTACTTCATCAGTAGGAGGAGAAGGAAAGTCTTTCGTTACGTTAAACCTAGCTACTGTACTTTCTATGCAGGGACGTAAAGTAGTAATGATTGGTCTCGATTTACGAAAACCAAAATTGTTCGACGACCTTGATATTAAAAATGATATTGGAGTAAGTAATTTTTTAGTAGGCACGTCAACGTTAGATCAAGTAATTCGAACTACAAAAGTTTCGGGCCTCGATTTTATATCCTCAGGGCCAATTCCTCCAAATCCAGCAGAATTGCTTTCTAAGAAATTGATGGCGGAAATGATAGAAGAATTAAAAAAAAGATATGACTTTATCGTAATTGATACGCCTCCTTTAGGTGTTGTGTCGGATGCTTTTATCATTATGCCCCTATCGAATATTAATTTATATATTGTGCGTCAAGGGTATTCGCGATTGGAATTCATTAGGTCTCTCGAAGAATTATACTGCGATGGCAAGTTTAGTAGTTTAAGTATCATTCTTAATGATGCTGATTTTAATCGATCTTATGGCTACGGACATACCTATGGATATATAAAAGGGAACGAAGAATATTACGAGGATACAATGCCTTCGAAATGGAGTGTTCGAAATTGGTTTAGGAAAAACTAATCGCTAAAAAATTAATTAAATAAAATTGAACTTTTCCTTGCCTGATTCTCGTTGTTTCACAACACTATAAATGTGAATCCTTCTGCATTTTAGAAAAATTAATGAGTGGTGATGAAGTTAATATTTGAACTTAATCTCACAATTAAGCGATATTGGTATTGCGAATCTTCTGTCTTGAATTTAGCCTTCGGAATTCAGATTGGTTAACCTGCTCAAGAGTAGTAATAAGGTTATATCAAAAACACTTGTCATTCAACTTTTCTTGTCAATCAAACGCTGTCAATAATACTTCCATTTTCGAACCACGCGACCCCTTAATGAGAATTGCTGCATTGTGCGGTAGATGTTTCTTCAGCCATTGCGCCGCTTCCTCTGAGGTATTAAAATGTACGAATCCATGTGTTGCAGCCGATGCGGCAAAATGTGAACCTACAACAATTGTTTGTTTTGCTTCAACAGTAGTAGCCAATGACGCAATACGATGATGTTCTCCGGCGCTCTCGTCACCTAATTCAAGCATTTCTCCTAATGCAAGATATTTATCGCCAGAAAAAGCATTTCTGAAATTCGTTATTGCTGCATTCATGCTACTAGGATTTGCATTGTATGCATCTAAAACAATTGTTATATCGCCTTTATGAATTAACTGCGAACGTTGATTGCCTGGTATATATCCGCTAATAGCTTCTTCTATTTTATTCTTTTCAATCCCGAAGTGATTTCCTAAAGCAACAGCACTTAAAACATTATCGAGATTGTAATCTCCAGTAAGCTGAGTGTTGATCAATTGTTTAAACGGCTTTGTTATTTCAACTGATAAAAGTTCGCCACGCATTACCGCCGATCCACAAATAGTATTGGTGGTTGTAGTTCCATAAGTAACTATTTTCTCATATCCGTTTAATATTTCAACCAGCGTTTCACGATCATGCTGAATAAATATTAGTCCTTTCTGCGCTTTAATATAATCGTATAGCTCACCTTTTCCTTTCTTTACGCCCTCAATTCCTCCGAACCCTTCGAGATGTGCTTTTCCGATATTGGTAATTAATCCGAAGTTGGGTTGTGCAATGGAAGTTAATAATTCAATTTCCTTCAAATGGTTGGCTCCCATTTCAATGACCGCAAATTGATGTTCTTTTGTAACTGATAATATCGTTAATGGAACCCCAATATGATTGTTAAGATTTCCTTGGGTGTAATACGTGTTGAATTTTTGTTTTAATACTGACGCAACGAGCTCTTTGGTTGTTGTTTTTCCATTGCTTCCAGTGATGCCTAAAACGGGGATGTTTAATTGTTGGCGATGATGAGTCGCTAGTTTTTGAAGTGTCAATAATACATCTTCGGTTAGTAAAATTCGCTCGTCAGCGTGGCCATGTAATTCATCAACGATAGCAAAGGCAGCTCCGCCTTTAAGTGCATCATGCGCAAATAAATTTCCGTTGAATTGGGCTCCCTTTAAAGCAAAGAAAAGACATCCTTCAGTGAACTTGCGTGTGTCGGTACTGATAACAGAATTACTTTGGAAGATTTGATAAAGGTTTTCAATACTAATCATAGCGTAATGGCTGTGTAGGTTTGTAATTGGCTCCGAAGATAAAATATCTGCACCAAACATGAATCATCTTTTTGAAAAGTTCAAAAGGGAGCCAGTAGATGCTGTGCTTTTTTGGTTTACCTCGAATTATATGAGTTTTACCGTTAATCTTTTCTTATTGGTGTTTTATTTGTAAAATTTGATGTGCTGTTAAAATCGACTAATGAAATTACATGAGATATTGATCAATATTGGATGCTCTGTGGCATTTTTACTTTTCCCTGTTCTTTTCTCTCCCGATTCGAATATGTCGTTCGATTTATTTGCAGCAATACCTTTTCAACGCGACTTTTTTGCATACATGCTAATGGTTGGTTTCTTTTATGTAAATTATTATTTCATAATTCCTCGGTTTTATTTTAAAAGAAATTACCTTGTTTACGCGTTAACTGTGCTGGCTTGTTTTTTAATTGTAGTCTTTCTTCCAATTTGGATAATAATAGACCCGTTGCACCAGGCTGCAAATTTGATTCATCTACCTGAAGTGGGGAGATATGATGCTGATCAATTTCATGGCCATCAATCATTATTATTTTTTGTTGCGAGCACTCGCTTCTTTCAATTTGCGTCGATTGCAGTTTTTTCAATGATGCTGAAAATGCATAATCGCTTAAAAGATACACGCCGTGAACAATTGGGTTCAGAACTTTCGTTTCTTAAAGCACAAATAAATCCTCATTTTCTTTTTAATACGCTTAATAGTATTTATTCATCAGCGGTTCAAGAAAATGCTCCCACTACAGCGAACTCTATTGTTCGATTATCGGGTTTGATGCGATATGTTTATACTGAATCCGTTTCGGATTACGTGCCTTTAGAACATGAAATAAATTACATTACCGATTACGTTTTATTGCAGGGAATAAGACTTCAAGAAACAGTCCCGATTATTTTCCGGATAGAAGGAGATTTTAATAATAAAAAAATCGCGCCTTTGTTGTTAATGCCGTTTATTGAGAATGCTTTCAAATATGGAGTCAATGCAGAAGAGGCATCTCGTATTTTTATTAATATATCAGTTACTCGTGATCAGTTGATTTTAACTGCCGAAAACAATAAAGTATCTACTATTTATGAAAGTTCATTTAGTTCAGGTGTAGGGTTGTCGAATGTGCGCAACCGTTTGCAGTTAGTTTATCCCAGCCGACATGAATTAATAGTAAAAGATTTGAATGATGTTTACAAAGTTTTTTTATCTATTCAATTAAGATGATTAAAGCAATTGCAATCGACGATGAACCACCAGCTTTAAAACTACTGGAAAATTATTGTTCCAATGTTGATTTTGTTAAGCTTGAACGTACGTTTGTAAAGCCTACAGAAGCGATCAAATATGTGAATAAATTTCCTGTAGATTTAATTTTTTTAGATGTGCAAATGCCAGGCTTAACAGGTCTCGATTTGTTTAAAAGGTTTGAGCAAGACACCATGGTTATTTTTACTACTGCACATAGTCGTTATGCACTCGATGGGTTTGAATTAAGCGCAATCGACTTTTTGTTGAAGCCCTTTACGTATGACCGTTTCGTAGTGGCAGTTAGAAAAGCACAAGACTATTACAATTTCATGCATCGGCTCGATGTTGCTAATTCGGCAAGTATCTTTTTGCGAAGTGAATATAGTTTAGTGAAGGTTAAATTATCCGATATTATTTATATTGAAGGATCTGACGATTACATTAAAGTTATTCAAGAAAATGGGAATCACATCATTGTACGAATGACCATGAAAGCGATTACAGAAAAATTGCCGCCCGCCGAATTTTTAAGGGTCCATCGTTCCTTTATTATTCCGTTGTCTAAAATTAATCATGTTAGAAGCAAGAATATTTATATTGGGGATTCTGAAATTCCAGTCGGAGTGAGTTATGAGCATGAATTCAATCTTCGTTTTAAGGGTGCATAGCTTGTTCAAAGTCCTTTTCTTCTTGTTTAGCCTATAATTTTATTGGTTTCGCCTTAATTTATTTGATGTTCACCCCTAAATTCGCATATTTGTAAAAGCAACAAAAGGCATTCCGATCGTTGTGTGAATCTTAGTTAGGTTTAATAGTTTCCTTAAAAAGAAGGAGCATGGGATTGAAATGAAAGAATAGTAACGGGTTCTGATTTTCGATAACATCTCCTTCTTTTTTTATTGGCTATTTTCTCGAAACTTGTTTTTTAAGGAGTTTACAAGGAGAATCCGCTGATTAGGAATCTTGAATTACGCTTTTCGACGATTTCAGTAAATAGTTCTTTATTGCTTTTAGGAAAAAGGTTTTACGAGTTTCCGCTTTAATGCAAGCATTCCTGTTCGGTACAAATGCTCCCCAAGTTGGAACGCCTGTTTTATAAATTGTTGATTTTTTATTTTGTCTCATCTGATTCGTTTTTTTAGATAGTTTAATAAAAAAAACTACTATAAGGAATTTCCGCAAATGCAATGAATAATCCGGTTTTTTAAGCTGTGTGGCTGTTAAAATTTTGTAATATTGCATAGGTTCAACCCTTCCGGGTATATACAATACAATGTATGCATTACGAAAGTGAAAATTCAGTAAAATGGCTGCCACATTAAAAAAGCTGCACTCCGACTTCTCAGTCGATTGTGTGGTATTCGGCTTCGATGAAGGTGAATTGAAAATTCTGCTGATCGATAGAAATGAAGCTCCTTTTAAGGAATGGAAGGCTATTCCCGGAAATCTTGTTGCTAAATCGGAGGACATCGATCATGCGGCATCAAGGGTATTGTATGAGCTTACGGGACTGAAAGATGTTTACCAGGAGCAACTGTATACTTTTGGGAAGGTCAACCGACATCCGCAGGGGCGCGTAATCACCGTGGCGTATTATTCGATTATCAGAAGAACGGAAGATGGATTACATCCTATGAGTTCTTTTGCGCGTGAGGCCTATTGGTGGCCGGCTAACGATTTGCCGAAGTTAGCTTTCGATCATAATGAAATTGCAGAAAAGGCATTACAGCGCCTTAGAGAAAAGATATTAGTAGAGCCTATAGGATTTGAGCTGTTGCCAAAAGAATTCACTTTAACGCAGCTGCAACACGTTTACGAAGCTATTACAGGTGAAGACGTAGATAAACGTAATTTTAGAAAGCGTATTTTGGGATCTGATTTATTAAAGCAGCTCAATAAGAAGCAAGCGGGGGTAGCCCATCGCGCTGCGTATTTGTATACGTTCAACGAAAAGAAATATAAGAAGCTGAAAAATCAGGGGATGATTTTCGGAATATAGTTGATTGATGTTAGATGCTAGATATTAAATGTTCGCAAAATGCCCATTGGATTTGGATCAAATTCATTCATTAGAAAAACTATAGGCAATAGACTATTGATGTTCGATATCCTTCATCTCTCATATTGCACCTTTCATCATTTCAATCTGAAACGATATTAAATTGGCAATAACAGTTTTCGTTTCGATCTAAATTCTTTCATTGTTTGGAGGCCCATTTAGGAGGGTTGTTTTTAATGTAATTGCAAACCCTCATGTATTCGATTTCGTTACCAATAATGCCCTTGTCTCTTGCTTTTTTCATTCAACTAAACATTATAATCATTTAATCAATGTCCTCACAGGGGCTAATTTCCAACCCTCAATTTCATACCCCGCTATTTAAATTGCAATCTTCTTCGAAGTATTCTTTGTAGGTTTTATCTTCAGTGGTGTTTTTAATGACGGTGAGTGTTTGATATTTTAGGGTGATGGATAAGGAGCATTTAGAGTCGGTGTTTATTTGACTGTCTTAATCGAAGTTTTCAGTGCGTAAATGTTTAGTGATGGCGATAACACTAATGTTTCTTAAGTCGATGATGTAGTAGGTGCTGTTGGTTTTCTCGAAAAATAGTCTCACTTACCTCACAAACAAAGCGGGATCTTTGCTCACCATCGTGAGCGAAGATCCCGCTTTCGCAATTAGTTTAATTGTATTTTTTTCCTGTTGATGCAACAATAGGTTATTGCATTTTTAGGTTTTAGTACATTCCTTCCATTCCGCCGCCTGGCATTGCAGGCATAGCTGGTTTGTCTTCTTTGATGTCAGCTAAAACGCATTCTGTTGTCAATAGCATTGCTGCAATTGAGGCTGCGTTTTCTAAAGCTACACGCGTTACTTTAGTAGGATCGATAACGCCTGCTGCTAACATGTTTTCATACACGTCGGTTCTAGCGTTGTATCCGAAGTCGTCTTTGCCTTCTTTTACTTTTTGTACTACAATCGATCCTTCAATTCCTGCGTTCGCCACAATCTGACGAAGAGGCTCTTCAAGAGCACGCTTCACAATTGCGATTCCTGTTGTTTCGTCGTCGTTAGCACCTTTTAATTTGTCTAACGATGATACGCAACGGATATAAGCAACTCCACCTCCCGGTACAATTCCTTCTTCAACAGCTGCACGCGTTGCATGTAAAGCATCATCCACACGGTCTTTCTTTTCTTTCATCTCTACTTCCGTAGCAGCTCCAACATAAAGAACAGCAACACCACCTGCTAACTTCGCTAAACGTTCTTGTAATTTTTCTTTATCGTAGTCAGATGTAGTAGTCTCAATTTGAGCTTTGATTTGATTTACACGAGCTGTGATATCTTCTTTCTTTCCTGCTCCGTTAACAATCGTTGTATTGTCTTTATCGATCGTTACTTTTTCTGCACGTCCTAGGTAGTTGATATCAACGCCATCTAATTTATATCCTTGCTCTTCGCTGATAACAGTTCCTGCAGTAAGAATAGCGATATCTTCCATCATTGCTTTGCGGCGATCTCCGAATCCTGGTGATTTAACTGCAGCAATTTTTAATGATCCGCGAAGTTTGTTTACTACTAGTGTTGCTAATGCTTCACTATCTACATCTTCAGCAATGATTAACAACGGGCGACCCGATTGAACTACTTTCTCAAGAATAGGAAGTAATTCTTTCATGTTGCTAATCTTCTTGTCGTAAAGTAAGATGTAAGGGTTTTCTAAAACAGCTTCCATCTTATCTGCATTCGTAACGAAATACGGGCTAATATAGCCACGGTCGAATTGCATTCCTTCTACAACGGTTACTGTTGTTTCAGTTCCTTTTGCTTCTTCAACTGTGATCACTCCTTCTTTCTTTACTTTATCCATTGCTTGTGCAATCAGTTTCCCGATTTCAGCATCATTGTTAGCAGAGATAGTCGCAACTTGTTCAATTTTTTTGTTGTCGTCGCCTACACTTTGACTCATTTTTTTAAGGCTTTCTACAACTTGTGCTACGGCCTTGTCGATTCCGCGTTTTAAATCCATTGGATTTGCTCCTGCTGCTACATTCTTTAATCCCGCAGTTACAATAGCTTGTGCCAACACTGTTGCTGTTGTTGTTCCATCACCTGCAACATCTGCGGTTTTAGAAGCAACTTCTTTCAACATTTGTGCACCCATATTTTCTACCGGATTTTTCAATTCGATTTCACGTGCTACCGATACACCGTCTTTAGTGATAGTAGGAGCTCCGTATTTTTTATCGATAATAACATTACGTCCCTTTGGACCAAGTGTTACTTTAACAGCGTTAGCCAAAGCGTCAACTCCGCGTTTTAATGCGTCGCGGGCTTCAAGGTTAAAGGTGATTTCTTTTGCCATGGTTTATGGTTGATTTTTTTAGTTGTGTAAGAGAAATTGAAAATTAAATAACTGCGAAAATGTCGCTTTCGCGCATGATGAGGTATTCTTTTCCGTCAACAGAAATTTCTGTACCTGCATATTTTCCGTATAAAACGGTGTCGCCTACTTTTACTGTTATTGGCTCATCTTTTTTACCGTTTCCCACAGCTACTACTTTACCTTTCTGTGGTTTTTCTTTTGCTGTGTCGGGAATGATCAGTCCGCTTGCAGTTTTTTCTTCTGCCGGTGAAACTTCTACAATCACACGGTCAGCTAACGGTTGGATGTTCACGTTGCTCATTGTTGTTATGTGTTTTAAGTTTATTTGAATTGAAATTATTAATTTCTAAAGGTTAAACGGATCTGTAAAATCTCCGCGCAGCCGCACTACTACTATTATGCCAGCGCCATTTAAAAGAAAAAATGCTGTCAAAATTTCCTATCCGGAATCATGACAGCATTTTTCATGACAGATTATAGGCAAATCTGTCATTTGTTTTATCGTTTTGTCAGCCCCTTATTTTGTAGGTTGAGCAGGCTGTGCAGCTGGTTGTCCTTGAGCAGGTTGTTGTTGTCCGGCCGCTGGAGCAGCAGGTCCTTTCGGTGCCGCTGGAGCCGCTATGCCTTCTAATTTACCTTCCAAAGCTGATTTAGAACCCGTACTTACTTGACTTCTAGGAATAGCAAAGTTTCCAACGATGGCTAAAACAATAAGCGTAACTGCAAATCCCCATGTTAGTTTTTCTAAAGCATCGGAAGTTTTGCGAACACCCATAATTTGGTTTGATGCGCTTAAGCCCGACGTTAATCCGCCGCCTTTTGAGTTTTGTACTAATATAACAGCACCCAATAGGATACTAACGATGATTAATAATACAATGATAAACGTAAACATGATGTATCAGGAGTTTAATTTATTTTTTAAGTCTTTTATTAGGGATGCAAAGTAAGCACTTTTTTCTGGAATTTTCAAAGATAGTTTTTCGTAGAACGAAATGGCTTTTTCGAAGTTGCCTTGTTGCGCGTAAATAGCTGCTAATGTTTCAGTTATGAGTTCGTCGGATTCTTGTACGCTTTTTCTAGCCATGTTAACTGGGTTGTTGTAGGCCTTCATCGGTGTGATCCGCGGCGCTTGTTGAATGAATTGTTCTATAATTTGGATCTGCTCATTTTTGCCCGGTTGTTTCTTATCACTAAAAACTGGCTTGTAATCGGATGGGCTTTTAACTTTTTTAGACTTTTTAGAAGGTTTCATTACTTCTTTTAATCCTAATTCATGATTCGTACGTAGCGTTGGTCCATTATTTCTTTCGATTGAAGAAAGAGTAGGATTTTGATGCTCGGCAGGTTTTATGTGTTGAGGATTGGGCCTTAGGTAAACCTCGCGAGCAGGTGCTCTTTGATCTTCTAAATTATTACGTTGTTCGGCTATTGGTTCGGTTACACTTCCTTTTACATATAGTACTTTAGCCACCGACTTAATGGTTTCTTCCGCATTTTCCTCGGGCGATTCAGTTGGATGCTGTTCACTTGCTTCTATTGCGTAGGCGGGCTCGTAAAAAGAGCGTTCGCTAGGTATTTCTTCAGCGCTTTCATGTGTTATAACTGTAATAGGGAGTGCGGTTTCTTTTTTCTGCTCTAGTGTAATCGCAGCAGGCGCTATTGCATTAACAGCAGCTTCATCTTTTGCTTTCGAATGATTTAACTGCAACCATTCCGCAAACGAATGCGCTTCATTTTCATTAGGAGCGATCGGTGCTACTGTTGCAATTATTTCCTTTGGTGCAGGTTCTTCCGTATTCATGTTTTCCTCGTTAGTATTCGAGTAGATCGGGCTCTGCACTTCTTCTGTACTTGTTGGTTCTATAGATTGCTCTTGCGCAATTGTGTTTGATATAATTTCTTCTTCTTCTTCTTCCTCAAACATTTTCTCTTCATCGGAAGATAGTTGCTGCTCTACTTCACTAATTTTAAATTCAACTACTTTAATTTCATGTTCTATTTTGCGAATTTCATGGTCGAGCGCAATGGTATTATGGCCGTCGTCGTCGCTTAATCCAATCTCTGTGAAGTAATCCGATTCTTTGATCTGCGATTCTGTAATCGCTTCTTTGATTAGGTCTTCGAGTGGGTCTTTGTGTTCAGGAACCAAAACAACTTGCTCTACTTCATTTGCAGGAGTGCTCAATTGATTTTCTGCGATTTCTTGAGCGATTGATTTATTGCCTTCCGCCGGTTCAATTGAAACTTCTACAATGTCATTTTCGATGGAGGCCTCAACTGTTTGATTATGCATTATCTGATATAATCGCACTCTATCAGGAGCAAAGGCAGCAGTTACTTTCAGCTTTTGGCTATATTGTATCGAATCATTGTCTTTTAAATGACGCAATTGCAAAATGCGCAACGGCTGACAATAAGGAAACTGGTCGACCAACTTCTGCAATTCATCTGCAGAGTAGGTAGCTACCAGATCGGGCTGCCGCACAAAATTTAAAAACTGTTCTCTTGTCATTTTACCAGTTACTTACTGCTTTATTGAAGATGTCATCAACGAGTTGTTTATTGATTTCATCCATTAATGTTTGCTCTACCTCAGCCAAACTTTTCTTTGAATCGTAGTCGGCGTATCTCGAGAAATTGGTTTCGTAATTCTGCTTTTCGTCTTTTTGGTTGGTAAATTTAACATTTACTGCGATTGTAAGGCGATTTAATGCTGCAGTTTCTGTTCCTTGAATCGCTACGGGCTGAGTTCTGTAGTCGGATATATACCCGTCGAACATCAAATCTCCACTTTCATTTACGAGGCGAAGGTTGGTTTGCGATACAAATTTATCTTTTAATTTTTCAGTAAAGGCCTGACTTAAAGCCGGCTGAATAAGCGATGATCGATTAGGAAAATATTTGATGCTTACCGTTTTTACATCTGGCGAAATAGATGCCCCGGTGAATGAATACACTCCACATCCTTGCATCGCTGCAAGAAGCATAAATGAGAATAAGTAGATTAGTTTCCTCATTTTATTTGATATTGTATTCGTTAATTTTTCGATATAATGTTCGCTCCGATATTCCCAATTCTTTGGCAGCTAGTTTTCTCTTGCCTTTATGCTTCTCTATCGCTTTTTTAATCATTTCTTTCTCTTTTTCAGATAGCGATAATGTTTCGTCAACCACTTCTTCGTGCGCATCAATTTTATATCCCGCAGGTTGAATCGTAACGCCTGGCTGTGTTTGAATAACGCTAGGCTGTTGTGCAGGCATTAAATCATTGCTTTCGGTATATGCAGTGGCAGGAAAGATGTTGTTGTTGTCTTCGGGCATATTCACTGTTGATCCCGACATCAAATTAGCTACTACTTTTTTTAATTCTGTCAGATCTTTTTTCATATCGAAAAGTACTTTGTACAATAAATCCCTTTCCGAAAAACTTTCGTTTTTATTGGCTTCATCTCGAAGTAACATCGGCATCTTTGATCCGCTTTCCGCAGGCAGGTATTTTAACACCGTTTCGGGTGAAATCTCTTTATTTTTCTCGAGTATCGACAGCTGCTCCGTTACATTTTTCAACTGACGAACATTTCCTGGCCAACGATAGTCGGTTAGTAGTTGTTGGGCTTCAGCACGCAAATGCAACATAGGCATTCTGTATTTATCGGCAAAGTCGACAGCAAATTTCCTGAATAGTAAAAATACATCTTCCTTGCGCTCTCTTAAAGGCGGAATATGAATAGGAACAGTATTAAGTCGATAATATAAATCTTCTCTAAATTTTCCTTTCTCAATAGCATCAGGAATATTTACATTGGTTGCAGCTACTACACGCACATTTGTTTTTTGCACTTTACTAGAGCCTACCCGCATGAATTCACCTGTTTCTAACACGCGCAATAGTCGTACCTGCGTAAGAGATGGCAGCTCGGCTACTTCATCAAGAAATATTGTTCCTCCGTTTACTACTTCAAAATATCCTTTTCTCGACTCGTGTGCTCCAGTAAAAGACCCTTTTTCATGTCCGAATAATTCTGAATCTATGGTGCCTTCTGGTATAGCGCCGCAGTTAACAGCGATATAAGGTCCGTGTTTTCTTCCGCTAAGAAAATGAATAATTTGAGGAAATATTTCTTTCCCTGTGCCACTTTCTCCCGTAATTAAAACCGACAAATCGGTAGGAGCAACCTGTCGCGCAATATCAATGCTATGATCGAGTTGCGCAGAAGAGCCAATGATGCCGAATCGTACTTTTAAATCTTGAATATTCACGTTGAAAAATGTTAAATTAGTTGTTTACTACGTTTCCGATTAATGTGGCTACTGTGCATGAGGTGGCCAACACGTTCACATATTCACCGGGTTTATAATTTTCTTTCGGAAAAACGACCACAGCATTCTCACCGTTTCTTCCATAAAGCATTTCTTTTGATTTCTTCGAAGTGCCTTCAATAAGCACTTTGTGCACTTTGTTTAGTCCAGTAAGGGTATGCGCTTTTGATAATTTTTGTTGCATTTCAACAACTTGCGTTAAGCGACGTGATTTCACTTCTTCTGTTATATCATCAGGCATCTTTTTCGCTGCGGCTGTTCCCGGACGCTCAGAGTACTTGTACATGTAAGCGTAATTAAATTCGCTCCATTCCATTAATGATAAAGTGTCGTTATGTTCTTCCTCTGTTTCTCCACAGAAGCCACAAATAATATCGGTTGAAACAGCACATCCAGGAAGAATTCTTCGTATAGCTTCTATTTTTTGCATGTATTGGTCGCGCGTGTATCCTCTGTTCATCCTTTCAAGCATTCCAGAATTTCCAGCTTGCACAGGAAGATGAATGTATTTACAGAGGTTATCATATTTCGCCATTACATGTAAAACAGCATCGGTAATGTCGCGCGGATTACTAGTAGAAAAGCGAATTCTTAACTCAGGATTTATTTGCGCTACCATCTCCATCAAATCGGCAAACGTTGTAAATTTCGCTTGCTCATCATCTGGTAATTCATGGTTTAATGCCTTGTGTACGATATCTATTGGGAGATCTTTTTTCTGTCCGCCGCCCCACCATAAGTAGGAGTCCACATTTTGTCCTAACAGCGTTACTTCGCGGTAACCGTTTTCAAATAATTCATGTGCTTCTTCAGCAATACTTTTCGGATCACGGCTTCTTTCTCTTCCACGTGTAAATGGAACCACACAAAAGGCGCACATATTATCGCATCCACGCATAATGGATACGAAAGCAGTAACTCCATTGCTATCGAGACGTACTGGGCTTATGTCGGCATAGGTTTCTTCTCTCGACAATAAAACGTTTACCGCCTTTTGTCCGCCTTCTACCTGTTCTATTAAGTGAGGAAGATCACGGTACGAATCAGGGCCTGCCACGATATCGATAAGTTTTTCTTCTTCTAGCAATTGAGATTTGATTCGTTCAGCCATGCAGCCTAAAATACCCACAATTAAGCCGGGCTTGCTTTTTTTGGCCTTCTTAAAATCATGCAAACGGGCTCTCACCCTCTGCTCTGCATTATCGCGAATTGAACAGGTATTAATAAATACCACATCTGCTTCATTAACGTCCTTTGTTGTGGTAAATCCTTCACCGGTTAGTATGGACGCAACAACTTCACTGTCAGCAAAATTCATCGCACAGCCATAGCTTTCTAGAAACAACTTTTTACCGTTGCTGCTTTTAACGCCATCCATCATCACGGCTTCTCCCTGACGTGTTTCGTCAATTACTTTTGAACCTTCATTATGCATTATAACAGGAAATTTAGCGCAAAAGTACGAAATTGGGCAGTGGTGACAAAATGACATACCCTATTTTCCTGGAAAATATTGGTGGGTGGTTTGAATTCTAATAATTAGGTCATTATTATTTTTCTTCGAAAACCGAATAATGAAAAGGAGCACAGCTGCAATCTTAACTGACAAATGATTTACGTTTTACGAAACCAATTGAAATTATTAAATTAAAGCTAAAAAATAGTGTAATGCGTTGTTATAAAGAAAGCCCATTTATTACAAATAGTCAACAAGTTAAACGTGGAGTAAATATTTTTAAATAGTGCGCTAAAATGTACACGAATTGAAAAAAACACTGTCAATTTGAGCGCAAGTTGGGCGAAGCACTTTTGCGAACTTTTCAAATAAAAGCCTCCATGATATCGAAATTTCGTTATTTTGCCCCGCCGAAGTTTAGTAAAATCCGGGTATTTTACCCATTCTGGTTTACTGGCTTGGAGCGTTAAATATTTCATTATCAATCTTGTAAAACAAGTAAATCCATTTCATGGCAGATAATTTAGTGATTGTGGAGTCACCGGCGAAAGCCAAGACGATAGAAGGTTTTTTAGGAAAAGACTACCTAGTTAAATCAAGTTACGGACATGTTCGTGATCTGATTAAGAACGATAAAGCCATCGATATTGAAAAAAATTTCGCGCCATTATATGAAGTCAGCGAAGGCAAGACAAAAGTGGTAGATGAACTAAAGCGTTTAACGAAGAAAGCCAAGACGGTTTGGCTTGCCACCGATGAGGACCGCGAAGGAGAAGCGATTAGTTGGCATTTATTTGAAACCCTTGATTTAAAGCAAGCAAATACAAAGCGTATTGTTTTTCATGAGATCACGAAGAAAGCGATATTAGAAGCCATTAGTAAGCCACGCTTTATTGACATGCATTTAGTAGATGCACAGCAAGCTCGTCGCATATTAGATCGATTAGTAGGGTTTGAACTTTCACCCATTTTATGGAAGAAGGTAAAGCCGTCATTGTCTGCGGGACGTGTACAGTCGGTCTCTGTTCGATTAATAGTTGAGCGCGAACGTGATGTAGAGAATTTCAAATCTCAATCAGCATTTCGTGTTATTGCACAATTCCGTGTGAACGATAAATACGGCAATTCTACGTTATTAAAGGCTGAATTGCCCCACCGTTTTCCAAAGCAAGGCGACGCAAACGACTTCCTTTCGAAGTTGATAAATGCTGACTTTAAAATTGGCAATTTAGAAGTAAAGCCCGGAAAAAAATCGCCAGCAGCGCCATTTACAACGTCTACACTGCAACAAGAGGCAAGTCGCAAACTCGGATTTTCGGTTTCTCAAACGATGGTAGTTGCACAACGATTGTACGAGAGCGGAAAAATTACATATATGAGAACGGATTCAGTAAATCTTTCACAGCTTGCTATAGACGCGGCGAAAGAAGCAATCACTCGTCAGTATGGCAAAGAGTATTCGTATTCTCGTCAGTATAAAACAAAATCGGCAAGTGCACAAGAGGCACACGAGGCGATCCGTCCTTCGTACCTCGATCAGCCCACTATAGAAGGTGAAAATGCAGATCGACGATTATACGAATTAATTTATAAGCGAACAATTGCTTCGCAGATGGCAGAAGCGCAATTAGAGCGCACCATTGTTACAATTGAAAATAGTAAGACAAAAGACATTTTTAACGCTACAGGAGAAGTTATTCGCTTCGACGGATTTTTACGTGTTTATCTTGAGTCGACTGATGACGAAGGGACAGAAGAAAATGAAACCGGATTATTGCCTCCATTGAAAATCGGTCAAGTTCTCGACCTCGATAATATCACTGCTACACAAAAGTACACATCGCCATCGGCGCGCTATACAGAAGCGAGCTTGGTGAAGAAGTTAGAAGAGTTAGGAATTGGACGCCCTTCTACATATGCTCCAACAATTTCTACAGTACAAAAAAGAGGATATGTTGTAAAAGAAGATCGCCCGGGGAAAGAAAGAAATTATACTGTATTGACGCTGAAAAAAGGAAAAATTAGCGTAGAAGAAAAAACAGAAAATTACGGAGCTGAAAAATCGAAAATGTTCCCTACCGATATTGGAACTGTTGTAACTGATTTTCTTGCATTAAATTTCCCTGCTATCATGGATTACAATTTCACAGCCACTGTAGAAAAAGAATTTGATGAGATTGCGCAAGGAAATTTGGAGTGGTCGAAGATGATTAAGAAATTCTACGGCCCATTTCATAAGTTAGTAGAAAGCACAGAAAAAAACAGTGAACGGGCTACAGGAGAACGGTTATTAGGAACCCATCCGGAGAGTGGAAAGAAAGTAATTGCACGAATTGGTCGATTCGGTCCGTTGGTGCAAATTTCGGGAGAAGGTGAAGACGACAAGCCGCAATTTGCGAAGTTAAGATCCGAGCAAAGATTAGAGAGTATAACGTTAGAAGAAGCGCTTGATTTGTTTAAGATGCCGCGCAACCTAGGTCAATATGAAGATGCTGATGTAACAATTGGTATTGGGCGATTTGGGCCATATGCAAAGCACCAAAACATTTTTGTTTCATTAGCTAAAACCGATGATCCCTATACCATCGATTTAGACCGATCCATCGAATTAATTGAAGCCAAAAGAAAAGCAGAACGCGAGCGTATTATTAGAGTTTATGCCGAGCGACCAGACGTTCAAGTGTTAAACGGTAGATGGGGGCCCTATTTATCCATAGGAGATGCTAATTTCAAAATACCAAAAGATAAGGATCCGAATAAACTTACACTTACCGATTGTTTAGAAATATCTGCAGATGAAAAAAATGCATCGGGAGGAAAATCTCGATTCAAGAAAAAAGGTGCAGCCAGCAAAACAGAAACTACGGTAGCGAAAAAAAGACCAGCTAAAAAGGTAGCAGCAAAGAAAGCTCCTGCAAAGAAAACTCCAGCTACAAAGACAGCAGCTAAAACTACTCCTGCAAAGAAAACGGCGGCAAAGAAAACACCAGCAAAAGTAGCGGCTTCGAAAACGGTAGCAGCTCGTAAAAAAACAAAAAAATAAGATCACTAAAATAAAAATAGACTATGTTGGAAGCCTATTTCCGGCCTTTAGAATTATCATTTCTGAGTGAAGAGCAGCCATTGCCTTATGATGCGCTGGGTAATTATGTGCGCATATATCATTCGGAAGGTAATTTTCCGGCATTTGAAGGGGCGAAAATGGCTATTATCGGAATAGGAGAGGAGCGAGGATCCGTATCAAATAAGGGTTGCTCAAATGGTGCGGATGCTATTCGTGAAAAATTTTATCGACTTAAACAACATCAGAATCCGCAGTCAATAATCGATTTAGGGAATCTTAAAATCGGACACAGTATAGAAGATACGTATGCTGCAATAGCAACTGTAGTGAGTGAATTATTACCGTTAAAAGTAATACCCATTATTTTGGGAGGAAGTCAAGATGTTACCTACGGACATTACAACGGGTATAAAAAACTTGAGCAGATTATCAATATTGTGAGTGTAGATTCACGGTTCGACTTAGGCAAGCCCGAAGATCCGTGTAACTCAGATACTTTTTTAGGAAAAATAATAATAGAACAACCCAATTATCTTTTTAATTTTAGCAATATAGGATATCAGACTTACTTCGTAGGAAATGAAAGTGTGCAGTTAATGAATAAGCTGTTTTTCGAAACATACCGTATTGGACAGATCAGGACCGACATAACAGAAGCAGAGCCAATTGTAAGAAATGCTGATTTATTGACAGTAGATATATCAGCTATTCGGCAAAGTGATGCGCCGGGGAACGCCTTGTCATCGCCAAATGGTTTCACAGGGGAAGAAGTATGTCAAGTTATGATGTATGCGGGGTTAAGTGATAAACTATCAGGCATTGGGATGTATGAATTCAATCCATCACTTGACCGAGATGGACAAACATCCCATTTGATAGCGCAAATGATTTGGTGTTTTGCCGAGGGTGTAGCTAGTCGAAAATCGGATGCTCCGTTACAAAATCAACAAAATTACATCACTTACCGAGTCGCAATTAGCGATTTGCAGAACGAGATCATCTTCATCAAGAGCATGAAAAGCGATCGTTGGTGGATGAAACTGCCGGTTGAACTTTCGAAAAACAGGTACATGAATCAACATTTGATGCCCTGTAGCTATAAAGATTATCAACAAGCCTGTAGTAACGAAGTTCCTGAAAGATGGTGGAGTGCATTCCATAAGTTGGCCTAAACTTGTGCTTTAAAACATTCGAATGATGTCGCTATGGTTTGGATATTAGCCCCTTTTTTGTATTTTTAAATTTGATTATCAATTATTTATGCTAAATTCAAAATTGATAACATTGAACGGCTTTGATGTTAATCTAGTTATTATATTTGGCCGTGTTTAAAGACGGTAAAATTTAAACTAGTAGAATTGTTTAAAAAAATAGCGATTCACTCGATAAGTTCAAATACCTCAATTGTTGAAAAAACATCTTTCGCAATAGATTTTTGAATTTATGAATAAAATTTACTTACTTTAACCCCCTCAATCAACCGAAAAACCGATAGCACTGTATGAAGAAACTTTTAGCTGTAATAGCAGCGGGTTGCCTCTCAACGTTAGCCTTAGCACAACAAGACCCACAGTTCAGCCAGAACATGTACAACAGATTATATGTGAACCCTGCTTATGCAGGTAGTTCAGAATCGATCTGCGCACATTTACTGTTTAGAAGTCAATGGGTAAATTATGATGGAGCACCTAAGACAGGAGTATTAGCAATAGATGCTCCATTAGCAAACAACAAAGTAGGTGTTGGTCTTTCTGTAATGACAGATAAGATTGGTGCTGAAAAAACGCTTCAGGGCAAACTTGCAGGTAACTACAAGTTTAGTTTAGGGCAAGGAAAGTTAGGCGCAGGAATCGATTTAGATTTCATGCAACATCAGATTGATGGAGCTGATTTCAAAGCACCAGATCCATCTATTACAGATCCTTCTATTCCAAAGTCATCAGTAAGCGGAACAGCATTTGATGTAGGCGCGGGATTATACTACAATACTGATAAATTGTATATAGGGGTTTCTGCTAGTCACATGTTAGAAAGCAAAGTTGATTTAGATAATTTTTCAAAAGAATACAAGCGTCACATGTATGGGATGATTGGATATACATTTGAACTTACACCAACTGTTGCATTAAAGCCAATGGTATTTGTGAAATCGGTGTCGGGGAATACAACAATGGATTTCAATGTAAATGCTCATTTCAACGAGCGCTTCTGGGTGGGGGTATCTTATCGTAATGAAGACGCAATCGTAGGGCTATTGGGTATGAACATTTCAGATAAGTTAAAGGTTGGATATTCATACGACTTTACTACTTCAGATATTAAAAATTATAGTGATGGTACGCATGAAATCATGTTAGGATATTGCTTTAATGTTAAAAAGCGTATACCAGTTTCAATCAGAAACGTAAGATTCCTATAAAATTCGGAATAATTCCACTGGAAAAGCAACTTATCTTTGAACGGAACGTATCATCCCTCTGAAATCATGCTGTATAATAATACCTTAAATTCAGCGTTGAATGATTACGTTTTCGGCATTTCCGGAACCCTAAAGCGAACAAAGCACATGAAAAACCTGATTATTGCTTCTCTTGCAGTCCTGCTACTAAGTAGCTGCGGAGGCGGTAACCGCGGACAACTTGTCGGTGTACAAGGAAGAGAAAAATGGTATCAAGCTGATCCTTACGGCATGGTATTCATTCCTCAAGGCTCATTTAATATGGGTGCCAGCGACCAAGATGTACCGTATTCTCAGATAGCACAGTCTAAGACCGTGACAGTTCACGCGTTTTATATGGACAACACTGAGATTACCAACAATGAGTATCGCCAGTTTGTATATTACGTGCGTGATTCGTTAGCGCATCGTTTACTTGGCGGAGATCATTTATTAGAAGAAGGTGAATACGGTGAGCGTATTAATTGGAAAGAAAGACTTAAGTGGGACAACGAAGAAAACGTTGAAACACTTGCTGAGCTATTCCTTCCTGAAAGCGAACGCTATTATCGTCGTAAAGAAGTGGATTCTAGAAAGTTAAACTTCGAGTACTATTGGATCGACTTGAAAGAGGCTGCTCAGAAAGATTACTCACGTGATCGTGATGCGGGTTCTGCATCATTATCAAACCGTCCGCAAGGTCGTACCGACCGTTCGGTTTATATTAAAAAAGAGATTATTAATGTGTATCCTGATACATTATCATGGATTCATGATTATACATTCTCATTTAATGATCCTATTACTAAAGCATATTTTTGGCATCCAGCCTACGATGATTATCCTGTAGTTGGAGTAAATTGGAAACAAGCAACTGCTTTCTGTGTATGGAGAACTCAATTATTAAATAGTTACCTTGAAGAAGACGGAGAAACGTA
The DNA here is from genome assembly GCA_903881665.1 of uncultured Bacteroidota bacterium. Classification (GTDB taxonomy): domain Bacteria; phylum Bacteroidota; class Bacteroidia; order AKYH767-A; family OLB10; genus CAINEC01. Next base: position 84,126 of record CAIRUC010000132.1, read on the forward strand.
CGTACAAGATTTCCGTTTGCCTTCAGAAAGTGAGTGGGAATATGCATCGCGTGGAGGTTTAGCGAATAACCCATATCCGTGGGGAGGTCCTTATACACGTAATAGTAACGGATGTTTCTTAGCGAACTTTAAGCCATTAAGAGGTAACTATATTGATGACGGTGGATTTTATACTGTTAAAGTAACATCTTATTTCCCTAATGATTACGGCTTATATTGTATGGCTGGTAACGTTGCGGAATGGACAAGCAATGCTTACGACAATTCTGCATATAATTTTATTCACGATTTAAATCCTGATTATCAATATGATGCTAAGGATAACGACACTCCTGAATTAAAGAAGAAAATCGTTCGTGGGGGATCTTGGAAAGATGTGGGTTACTTCCTTCAAACGGGTACTCGTAATTTCGAATATCAAGATACTGCTAAATCATACATCGGTTTCAGATGCGTGATGGATTTCTTAGGTCGTGATAAATCTGACTTCTAATTTACACGAGCGAAAGCTCACCCATTCAATTTGCGAATACTAAACCAATTCGCCAAAACAACCATTCATTCAAACTAAACCTAAAAAAAACAGAAAATCATGGGATTCGCACAAATGACCCAAGGAAAAGGCTTCAAGTCATTCATGGCTAAATTGTACGGCTTGGGTGCAGCAGTCGTAATTCTTGGAGCTCTCTTCAAAATTCAGCACTGGGAAGGTGCAGGTATCATGCTTACAGTTGGACTATTAACTGAAGCCGTTATCTTCTTCTTTTCAGCATTTGAACCTCCACACGAAGATGTTGATTGGTCATTAGTATACCCTGAATTAGCAGGCATGCATGATCCGGCTGCAGATCGTAAAAAAGTAAAATCGGGAGATCCTGTGTCTCAGCAGTTAGACAAAATGTTAACTGAAGCTAAAATTGGCCCTGAATTAATTCAAAGTTTAGGAGATGGATTAAAATCTTTGAGCGAGAATACGGCTAAAATGGCTACTGTTTCAAACGCGTCTCTTGCAACTGAAGAATATGCAAAGAATGTAGCTGCTGCTTCGAAAGAAGTAACAGCATTAACTACTTCTTACAAAACTGCTGCCTCAGCTATGGACCACATGAGTTCTAGTCATGAAGCATTAGTTGCTAATTTAAACGGCACTGTTGAAGATACTAAGAAATACAAAGAAGAAGTTAGCAAGTTAGCTAAGAATTTATCTTCATTGAATGCCATTTATGGCAATATGTTAACTGCAATGGGTAATAAATAATTCCTGTTTCACTCACTCCACAATTAATTAATTACTAACCCTTAATCTGGATTAAGCGAAATGGCAGGAAATAACCTATCCCCGAGGCAGAAGATGATCGGGATGATGTATCTCGTGTTAACAGCATTGTTAGCCTTGAACACATCAAAAGAGATCATAAATGCGTTTGTTACAATCAATGAGAGTCTGGAGTCTTCGGTAGGTAATATGGTGTCTAAAAATGGATTAGCATATACCACCTTCGAAAAACAGATGGTAAATGATAAGACCAAAACTGAACCTTACTATAAGCGTGCTCAGCAAGTGAAAAAGCTAGCATCCGATCTTGATAAATATATTAATGCTTTGAAGGATGAATTAATCCGCGAAACAGATAAGATCGAGAAAGGAGCTAAGACACGTACATTACGTGAAGTTGAGGCGAAAGACAACTACGACGTGCCTACTCACATGCTATGTGGTGATAAGCAAGATGGTCGTGGTTTTAAAGCAAGTGCTTTAAAACAATCAATTGATAAATTCAAAAAAGATGTAATTGCAGATCTTGAAGCTAAAGATCAAGCAGAATTTACAAATCGATTGAATCAACTTTTTAATACAAAAGATCCTGATCCGAAAAATGCAAATGATAAATTGTTAATTGAGGAAGGAAAGAGATCATGGGAAATGGCTAACTTTTACCATAATCCTGTTGTAGCTTCCGTAGCTCAATTAACTAAATTTCAATTGGATCTTAAAAATGCAGAATCTGAAATAGTAAATCATTTATTATCTTCAATTGACGCTACGAACTTAAAGTTCTCAGATGTTATGCCAAAGGTAGTTGCTCCTACGAGCTATGTGATTATTGGTCAGCAATATGAAGCAGATGTATTCTTAGCTGCATACAGCAAAACCTCAGCTCCTGAAATCGTAGTAGGTGGTCAAACACTTCCTGTTGAAGATGGAATGGGTAAATATCGTGCTTCTCCTCGTACTCCGGGTGAGCAAAAATGGGGAGGTATGATTCGCGTGAAACAACCAGACAATACTTACAAAGAGTATCCGTTTGAATCATCGTTCATTGCTTCTGCACCAAGTGCTTCTGTTTCGGCTGATAAAATGAACGTAATCTATATAGGAGTTGATAATCCAATTTCTATCTCGGTACCGGGAGTTCCAGCTGAGAAGGTTTCTTTCAATGCAAAAGGCGTAACCCTTACTCCAGATCCAAAAGGCGGAAAAGGACACTTTACGGCTAAAGCAACTGCTCCTGGCATAGCAACTATTGATGTAGTAGCGGCGCAAGGCGATAAGAAAATTCCTATGGGAAGTTTTAGTTTCCGTTTAAAAAGGATTCCTGATCCGGTTGCTAAAATCGGTGGAAAGAGAGATGGTTCTATGCCTAAGGCTCAGTTAGCGGCACAATCGGCGATAATTCCAGTAATGGAAGGATTTGATTTTGATTTGTTCTCTAAAGTGAAATCTTTCAAGATGTCACGTTACGGAAAGGGACGCGATCCAGTTGAGAAATCAAGTGAAACTAACGTTTTAACAGGTGACATGTCAGAGATCATCAAACAGAGTCGTCCTGGAGATAAAATATTATTCGAATACATTAAGGCAACCATGCCTGATGGAACTACCCGCGATATTAACTCAATCTCTATTACAGTTCAATAAGATTGATTCGGTTGTAACCGGATAGCTTCAAATACAGTAAAACATATTGATGCACATAAAAAGCATAAATCCCATGAAAAAGTTCATCCTGATCCTTTCAGTGTTAATCGGCTTCGGTTCTCTGGCAAGTGCTCAAAACGTGCTTGATGGGGTGTACGTTAAGGAAGCTAATCCTGCACGCAGGGTTGTTCCATACACCTATTTGCGCGAGGCCGATGTTATGTGGGCTAAACGTATTTGGCGCCATATTGATCTGAATGAAAAGATTAATGCTCCTTTACGTTTCCCAAGAAGTGGCGATACCAAGGATCGTAAAAACTTAATCAATACGTTGATGGATGCGGTTAAAGAAGGCACTTTGGCGGCTTATGATCCGCAAGATGATGAGTTTACGCTTCCTATGACAACTGATATGTTTTCTAAGGTTGGGGGTGCAGATTCAATGACTATTAAGGTTACTCGACCTGATCCTCCATATGATGAATATGATTCTGTTGTATTTCGTGGATTCAATCCAGATGACGTAATTCAGTATCGTATTAAAGAAGAGTGGTTCTTCGACAAACAACGCTCTGTGATGGAGACTAGGATTATTGGAATGGCTCCAATGACATTAGCTCGTGATCAGGAAGGTAATTTGATTGAAGGTGGTCAGAAAAAATTATTATTCTGGGTGTATTTCCCTGAAGCGCGACGAGTATTGGTGAATGCTGAAGTGGCAAACCGCTATAATTCAGCGCAGCGTTTAACGTTTGATGATATTTTTTCGAAGCGTATGTTTAATAGCTATATCATTAAAGAAGATAACGTGTATAATCGTCGTATTGATGATTATAAAGCGAATCCGTTGGATGCTTTATTAGAGTCTGAAAGAATCAAACAAGATATGGTCAACTTCGAAATTGATTTATGGGAGTACTAAGAATATTACTCTTGAAAATAAAAAACCCCGATTCAAATCGGGGTTTTTTTATTTTAGGTATTGCTTGATTATTTACTGGGAGATGAAAATCTTGTTGATGCGTTTTATGGGGCCTGGGCAGAAATTTGAATGGCAATCACTACAAGCAGTTACCAGGTTATTGTGAGCTGCGATTTTAAGACTATCAGGAGCGTTTTTAAGATCCATTAAACGTTTTAGATAAAGATCTGCCAGTCCATTGAAAAGTGCGGTGTCGAGGTCTTTATCTGTCTTTTCAGCTGTTTTTAATTTGCTAATTCCTTCGGGTTCTAATACGATTGGTTGGCCGGCAAGTAATAATTCGTGATTTGTTTCGGCATGCTTTGCCATTTCACGCATAAGCAAAGCTAGCTCACTAGCTCCATTTGGATTTAATGAGTCATTCATTTCACATGATGATTTATCATTAACAGAATCGCTACAGGATACACCTAATGCAATAAAATATACTGCGACTGAATAGAGTGCTATTTTTCGGATATGCATAAACGTTAGTTTTAGTGTTTATGCAAATATATGGGTTATTTTTTTTTAAAATTTGGTATTCACGCTAACTCCTGAGGTTCCTTTTCCAGAATAGTAGGGGGTCACATGCCAAATGTGTTGATGGTTTTTTACAACCATTCTTCCTATAGCGTATCCGAGCATTGAGCCTACCATTACGTCAGAAGGCCAATGTTTTGATAATGATATACGTGATACTCCAACTGCAGTTGCTAAAGTATAGCAAGTGTATGGCACCCATTTTACGTCTTCGTATTCAGTGGCAATTACAGTGGCAATAGACCATGCCGAAATGGTATGTCCCGATGGGAAAGAATGATGGCTTGATCCTGCATTCGGTTCGCTAAGGAAATCAAAGTGTCCATTGTCTTCTTCTACAAGAGGGCGCTCTCTCCCTGCAAGTGTTTTAGCAACAAAAACGACCAGGCCTGAGTGGAAAATTGCTTCCGTCGATAAAATTCCTGTTTCAAGTGCGCGATGGTTTTTAAATAGCAAACCTCCAATTGAAAATAAAGCTGCAATACCCAAATTGTTACTTCCTTGACCAAGTTGCGTAATGCTTTGATTGTAGTTATTTAAATCTCGATTTTTATTATTGTAATTTCTTATTTCGGTACTGATGGGTTTGTCGAAATACATTACTAATCCGGTTGCTGCTAGTGCAGGAATCAAGTAATTAAAATCCTTTTTTTTTAGTGTAAAAGGTTTGCTCCAAATTTTTACTTCATCTTTCATTGCGCATTTTGCAATTGATGGGATACTGAATTCTTTTTGGTTTTGACCTGTTGCAATTGAATCATTGCTCTGTGCAATTACTGATGAATTGCACAGAAAAATAAAAGGTAAAAAGCCAAATAACGACTTAGCGATTTGCATTAGGTATTGTTGTTGAAATTATTTCGAGAAAGTGATGCTGATAAAGCGTAAGCAGATACTTTTTTTTATCGAGATAAATTTAATGAAAAGCAATCATATTTAAATGTGATTATTGTGAAGGTAGAAGGGACGCCGTTTTTAGTTTTTTCAAGATGAATGAAATGCAAAAAAAAGAGCCCCCTGTAAGGCAGCTCTTTTTTTTTATTTTATTAATCCATTGACCGTAATTTCAGTCCTTCTATTTAACTGATGCATTTCTTCGGTGCAGGGTTCATCGTCTCCACATTTGTTAACTAAAACGCCTTCTCCACTCCAAGAAACAGTGCCAATTTGTTGTTTTGAGATGCCATGATCTTGAAGAAATATTTTTATCATTTTAGATCTGTTCTCAGAAAGTTTTTCATTATATTCTTTCGTGGCTCTGCTATCGGTATGTGAACTAATACTGATTTTAACTGTTGGGTTTTCTTTTAGAAATTTAATCACTTCCTCCATTGTTTGTAACGCGTCTTGACGAATATTAAATTTGTCGAGGTCATAGTAAACAATTTTATACCAGTTTTCAAAAGGAGATGATTCCTTTGATGGAGTCATTTCAACCGTATAATTTAAGTCTTGAGGAGTTTCTCCCTCTTGCCCTTTTAGCATAATAACTTTTGGGCGATAGCCTGGCATGCTAATTAAAATTTGTTCATCTTTTTGAGGTACGATTGCTTGTTTGTAATCTCCTGAAAGATCCGTTGATCCTAATGTTGATCCAGTGACTTCATCCTTTATAACTGCGCCTGGTAATGGTTGTTTTGTTTCGCTATCTATTACCGTAATTTTTAGGGCATAAGCAGAAGGTCTTCCCAGCTCAACGCGAACAAATGCGTCGTTTGGCGTAGATCCTCCAATTACAAAATTAATTGTAGTATCTCCTAAGCCGTTAGCCGCTCCTGTTAAAACATATTTAGTATCGAATTCGCCAGGGAAGTCGAACCTCCCATTTGCTCCAGTTATAAATTTAATCATGTTGGCATCCGTTTTTAATTCGATGCGTGCTTCATTTACAGGGTTTCCTGTTTCTTTGTCAACAACAATTCCTTTGATGCGTAGTGCTTTCTTTTTGAAAGTGTATAAATCATCGTCGAATCCTCTATTCGCTCTATTTGAGCTAAGGTATCCTATTTTATTTTTCATGTCGTAAACCATTCCGAAGTCATCATCAGAAGTGTTTAAAGGGTATCCTACGTTTTCTGGGATTAAATAACGATTTCCTAAATCACGAGTATAGAACATATCTAATCCTCCAATTCCTGGATGTCCATCAGACGAAAAATATAATGTACCGTCATCCATTACATTCGGAAACATATCATTTCCTTTGGTGTTGATTGTATCTCCTAAATTAATTGGTCGGCCCCAAGAAGTTCCTGTTTTTTCGCACATATAAAGATCCATTCCTCCTTTTCCTCCTGGCATATCACTTGCGAAATACAATCGTTTTCCGTCTGGAGAAAGAGCGGGATGAGCACAATTATATTCATCGCTATTATATTGAAACGACTCTAATTTTGACCATTCATTACCATTGCTTTGGGCATTGAATAATTTTAATTTTACTACTTTCTCTTTGCTTTTATGAACTTTTGAACCCTCTACATTATTTCTTGTAATCCAAATATCGTCACCTTTTTTACTAAAGCATACGGGGCCATCATTGTATTTTGTTTGTAGTTTTTCGTTAAACAATTCAGTATTTCTAAATTGATTTTCTTTACCTCTCGAGAAATATAAATTCAGGAATGGCTGACCTGTCCAGGCATGCGTTCTTTCAATAGTTTCATGCACTCTTCGTGATGAAGAAAACACAATTCCATCCTTATATAAAGCAGCTCCGAAATCGGCATGATCCGAATTAATATCGAGTTTAGTTACAAGAAAATTTGTTGAATCAGCAAAGAAGTTTTTATAGGTGTCGATTGCATGAGTGAATGCTTGACCTCTCCCATCACTTGAATTATCAACAACAAAATCCTCCATCCATTTTCTAGCTTTTGCATATTTACCATCATTCATTAAAGCCTGACCATAATAGAATTTATAAATAGGCAAAGCACCAGGAAATTGAACCGACTTTTCTAACCAATGCTCCGCCATTATGCGGTTATTTGTTAATCGATAGCAATCTGCAAGTCTGAAAGTAGCTTCTTGCATAGTACTATCTTTTTTAAGCGCTTTTGTGTAATAGGGAATTGCTTTCGCATAAGCCATTTGCTTAAATTGTTCGTCTCCTTTACGGATTAATGCTTTTTGGGCAAAAAGATGAACAGATAATAAGCAAATTAAAAAGCAAATCAATGACTTTTTCATAACGAGGTTAGTTTGAATAAATAGATCAGAAATAGCGTGGAGTAACTATTTTGTTTTTAACAAAAGAGAAATCGTATCCAAGTGTTATTTCATGCGAACCTGAATTGTATTTTTTCAGGTCATTAACAGTGTTATCGAATGAATAGCCTAATCGAAGTTGTTTATTTAATTGAACCGACATTATAGCCGACCATGAGTCGCCTGTTCTATAGGAGCAGCCAAGCCAGATAGTTTCGTTAAATAATGCATGCATTCCTAAATCGGCTTCTATTGGTGCACCTGAAACTGATTTTATCATAAAAGTTGGTTTCATTTTCACCATTTCACTTACAGGAAAAACATATCCGCCCATTATATAATAATGCCAGTATTGAAAGTCGACAGCATTTTTACCTTTTCCAGTAATAGCATCTACTTTATTTTGTAATAATCGAGGAATCGACAATCCAACATAAAAGTTTTTGCTATAATAATAAGTCCCGAATCCTGCATTAGGGACCGTCAATTTAGGTGTGCCCATAAAAGAGATGTCGCCTTGGTCTTGCGTTTTTACATCAAACAGTTTTTCTTGGTGGTTAATTAAACCCGCTTGAACTCCCATTGAGAAGAATCCATTTTGCATTGGAATACGGTATGCGTAATTTCCAAAGAAGCTTAAATCATGAGTTACGCCAATGTCTTCATTCATGATTGAAAGACCAACACCGAATTTTTCATTTTTAAGAGCGGTATGCCCACTAAATGTTTGTGTTTTTGGTGCTCCGTCCATGCCAACCCATTGGTTTCTATAGAGCGCAGTTAGAGAGGCATGTTCACGAGAACCTGCATACGCAGGATTAATAAACATCTCATTAAACATGTACTGCGTAAATTGTGGCTCAAACTGAGCTTGAACTTGCAAGCTTGCAACAAACAGAGCCGCTACCAGTACTAATTTCTTTTGGTAATATTTAGTAAACCTTTTCATGTTTTGAACGGAGGTTATATTTTTAAACTTTAAAATTTCTTTATTCATTTATCGGCGTATCACAACGAATCCATTAATTGGCTTTTCGTCATTGTTTAAATTTAGGATAAAATAGTAAGTTCCGTTAGGTAATTCTTGTCCGTACATTACACCGTTTACATTTGATGTTCCTTCCCACTTGTTGTCGTAGTCTTTTTGTTTGTAAACAAGATTTCCCCAACGGTTGTAAATAAACAATGCATTTCCAGGATAAGACTCAATTCCATCTATTACGAAATGGTCGTTGGTTCCATCATGGTTAGGTGAGAATCCATTCGGGATATTGATTGAGTCGCACATAATAGTTACGTTTACCGTAGCCGATGCCGTACAGCCATACTGATCTTTAACTGTTACAGAATATGCTGTAGTTTGAACAGGAGTTGCAATAGGATTAGGAATATTAGTATGGTCAAGGCCAGTTACTGGCGACCAATTATATTCCATTCCGCCGCTTGCATTAAGCTGAACACTTTCTCCGCCACAGATAATAACATCATTGTTTACAGTAATATTATTTAAAGATCTTACAATTACTTCTATCGGATTTGAAATATGTGTTCCGCAAGAAGTAGTAACAGATAAAGTATACACACCTGCTACTGGAGTAGTGAACGTAAATGATGTTGCTCCATTTAATGCAACTCCGTTATAATACCATTGGTAGTTAGCACCTGCGATACTATCACCATATATTGTTAATGTGTTGCCAATACAAATTTCAGGTGAACCTGTAGTGTGAATGGTTGAGTTTGTATTGTCGGTTACTGTTGCTGATTTCACTAAAGAACAACCTGCGACATCCGTTATTGTTACTGTATAAACTCCAGGATTTGCATTCGTAATATTTTGAGAAGTAGCACCAGAGTTCCATAGATAGGTGTAAGGTGAAGTTCCGCCAGTTACAGCAATCGATACAGTACCCAATACAGATCCAATACAGTTTGCTGCAGTTGCCGTAGTAGTTGCCGTTATTGCTGAAGAGGGTTGTATTAGTGTGGTTGATTGTGTTGCGCTACATCCATTTGCATCGGTAACAGTAACTGTATAGTTGCCTGCACCAATATTGTTTAAATTATCTGCAGTGCTGCCTGTGTTCCATACATAAGAATAAGGGCTAGTACCTCCATTGATTTGCAAACTGATTGATCCGGTTTGTGCTCCGAAACATCCTACAGGAGTATTCGTTGCTCCAATAAACAAACTAGTTGCCGGTTGCGTGATAGTAATAGTGTTGCTATTTGTACATCCGTTCTGATCAATAATTATTACAGAGTAAGTTCCAGCGCCAATATTGACTAAATCTTGTGTTGTTTGTCCGTTGCTCCATTGATAAGTATAGCTTCCTAAACCGCCAACTACAGTTAAGTCAATTGAAGCAGAATTGCTTCCGTGACAATTTACATTTGTGTTTGTTATTGTAGAAGATACAGCAGCAATGGCTTGCGTTACGCTAATATTTTGCGTATATACGCAACCGTTAGCATCTGTAACTGTTAGAATGTAATTGCCAGCAACTAAGTTAGAGAGATCAGAAGTTGTAGCTCCTGTATTCCAATTGTAAGAGTAAGGAGCAGTTCCGCCTGTTGATGTTGTGTGAATTATTCCAGTATTTCCTCCAAAGCATGCTACATCTTGAACTAGATATGAAACACTTATTGCAGTTGAAGGTTGTTGTACAACAGCGTTGGTAGTATAGGTACATCCGTTGGTATCTGTAATTGTAACAGCATAGATGCCAGCTGCAATATTATTTAATGAAGAAGTATTTGCTCCTGTATTCCAGTTGTACGTGTACGGTGCTGTTCCTCCAGATGTGGTTAAAGTAATGCTTCCCGTATTTGCTGCATAGCAACTAACATTCGTAGATACTGCTGAAGCATTTAATGCTTGTGCGGGTTCATTAACAGTATATACTGTAGTGGAAGTACATCCGTTTGCATCGGTCACGAGCATTGAATAATTACCAGCCGATAGTGACTGAAGATTTAATGTGCTAGCTCCATTGTTCCAGCTATAAGTATAAGGAACTGTTCCTCCAGATATTGTTACACTAATTGCTCCATTGTTACCGGCATTGCATGCAATATTCGTAATGCTTCCTTGTAATGATATTGATGCAACAGGTTGTTGAATAGAATATGTTGTATTAAGTGTACATCCGTTTGCGTCTGTAACAATTACAGTATAGTTTCCTGCATTTAAGTTATTGATGTCTTCGCTTATAGCTCCGTTATTCCAGTTGTAAGTATAAGGTGCAATTCCACCATTAGCAGTAATATCTATCGCTCCTGTTTGTCCGCCAAAGCAATTAACTTGCAAATTGGATGATGTAAGTGAAATAGTTGAAGCTGGTTCAGTGATTGTAATTGTTCCTGCAACAGAACATAGATTTGCATCTGTTAATGTATAAGTGTATGATCCAGCAGGTACGTTTAATAAAACATTTCCTGATGCACCTGACGACCATAATGCATTAAATGGTGCTGTTCCGCCTGTAGGATTTAAGTTGATACTTCCAGTGCTATTGCCTTTACAGAAAACAGCAACTGTTGTTGGATTTACATTTAATGCAATAGGTTGTAATACATTAAATGTTTGTGTTAATTGACATCCATTTGCATCAGTTACAGTTAATTGGTAAACACCTTGAGCTAGTCCACTGATTGTTGTATTTACTGCTCCATTGCTCCATTGGTATGAGTAAGGAGCAGAGCCCCCCGCAATAGTCACTGAAATTGCTCCATTGTTATCATTATAACATGCAAGGTTTTGTATTTCCGCTGCTAATGTAAGCGGTGCTTGTGGTTGTGTAATATTAGTTGATGAGGACGTAGTACATCCATTTGCATCAATAATGTTTACCTGATACAATCCAGCAGTTAATGAAGTTAAATCTTCCGTTGATGCTCCATTACTCCATGTATAATAAAATGGTGCGGTGCCTCCAGTAACATTCAGGTCAAGTGATCCTGTTGAATCGTCGAAGCAAAGTATATTAGTTGGTGAAATGGTAGCGCTAAGTGCGGAAACAGGTTGTGTTATGTGATATTGATTGGTTAATATACATCCAACAGAATCAGTAATTGTGACTGTATAATCTCCCGCCGATAAATTGGAAAGATCTTCTGTTGTTTCACCTGAACTCCACGAAAAAGTATAGGGTACTGTTCCTGCAGTTGTAGTTACATTAATTGCACCGTTGTTGTCGCCATAACATTTAATATTTGTAGTTGTACCTGTGCTGGATAAGGCATCTGCTAGTTGTGAAATAGCAGTAGATATTGTAGCTGTACATCCGTTTTGATCGGTAACAGTTAACGTATAGTTTCCTTGTGGAAGAAAATTATTGTTTGGTGTATTAGTTCCATTACTCCAAACGTAAGTATACGGATATGTTCCTCCAGTAGCTACAGCACTAATTGAACCTGTTCCATTTGTTGAGCACGTTAAATTTTGATGCGTTTCAGTAACTGCTAATGCCGTTGAGGGTTCAGTTAATGTTGCGCTTTGCGTAATACTACATCCGTTAGCGTCAGTTACTGTAACGGTATACATCCCAGCTGCAAGTGCGCTGTTAGTTGCTGATATATTGCCATTACTCCAATTATAGGAGTATGGTGCTGTTCCTCCGTTGGTGCTGATTGAAATAGCTCCGGTATTGGTATTATAGCAAGGTACATTGGTAGTAGTTATTACTTCCGTTAATGCTGCTTGAGGTTGCGAAATATATTTCGAACTAGAAGTTGTGCATCCGTTTGCATCTGTAACGATTAAAGTATACGTTCCAATGTTGAGCCCATTAAGGTTTGACGAATTGCTTCCATTGTTCCATGAATAATTATAGGGTGCAGTACCTCCGCTAACTTGAGAATTGATAGTCGCATCTGAAACATTATAACATGTTACATCGGTTGATGTTAGTGAAAGTGAAAGTGGAGTAGTCGGTTGTGTGATGGTAAAAGTATTCGTTAATTGACAACCATTTTGGTCAGTTACAATTACTGTATAAGTACCACTTCCCAGATTATTAATTTGTGATGATGTAGATCCTGTATTCCAATGGTAGTTGTACGGTGACGTTCCACCTGAAGCAATTATTTCTACCATTCCTGTTTGATTTCCACTACAATTAATATTGGTTGAATTAGCAGTGGCAACGAGTGCTGCTGCTGGTTGGTTTACTGTAATTGTACTTGATTTGCTGCATCCGTTTGCATCAGTTGCTGTTATTGTATAAGTACCAGCTCCAATGTTATTTAATGATGCAGTTGTTTCACCTGAATTCCACAAATAAGAATAGGGCGCCACGCCTCCAGTAATTACATTAGTTATATTTCCAGTAAGGTCGCCATAACATTTTACATCAGTTATTGCAGTTGTTGTAATACTAATTGCGGATAACGTTTGATTAATTATTATGCTTGATGATGTGGAGCAGTTATGACTGTCTGTAACAGTTAAAGTGTATGTTCCTGCTACTTGTCCCGAAAGATCTGAAGTAGTAGTTCCATTATTCCATAAATAAGTATATGGCGAAGTTCCGCCCGAAACACTACTTGATATGTTTCCTGTTGCACTTCCCTTGCATAAAATATCAGTTTTACTTAGAGTACATGTTAATTCAGTGGTAGGTTGTGAGATACTTCCAGTTGTGGTAGCTGTACACCCATTCGCATCTGTAATTGTTACAGTATAATTTCCAGTTGTAAGGTTACTTATATTTTGCGTAGTGGCACCATTGTTCCAAACAAAGTATAGTGGTGCTGTACCTCCTAAAGTAGTTAAAATGATGCTTCCGGTGTATTGTCCGAAGCATGCTACATCAGTAGTGTATGTTGATGCAATTAAAGAAGAAGTACTTGTAATTGTTGTGGAGCTAATTTTTGAACATCCGTTAATGTCGGTTACGGTTACTGTATATGTTCCAGCAGTTAATAATGAAATGTCTTGCGTTGTTGCTCCGTTATTCCATAAATAGCTATAGGGTGCAACACCTCCACTGACCGATAAGTCAACTAAGCCATTGTTAATATTCGAGCAAGTAGGATTCATTACGATGGTAGTTAAATTCATTCCTGCTGGTTCAGTAATTGTAACCGATTGCGAAGCACTACATCCTGAAATATCTGTAGTAGTTACTGTATATGTTCCTGCAACAATGTTTGAAAGCGCAGCTGATGTTGAGCCATTATTCCATAAATAAGTAAAGTTCCCTGAATATACTGGAGAAGCGGTGGCACTTCCTGATGAATCTCCATTGCAATTGATGTTTGTAGTCGCTACGTTAAAGTAAGGACTAGGTACATATATATTGAATGAATAGGTTTGAATTCCGTTGCTCGGGCAAGCATTGTCGCGAACCGTAACAGTAAATGTTTTAGGACTTAAACTAATATCAGCAAATGTTGGTGTCCAGCAAAATGTTAATGTTGGACGATTACCGCTACTGATATTGTAGGAAGCATTCGGAATACCATTGTTTGTGGTTAATGTTACATTTTGTGATGCATCTAAGTCTGCAGAATTCACAGTAAAGCAATATGTTTGTCCCGGACAAATGGTGGCGCTATAATTTGAGCCACCATTTATTCCACTTAACGTAGGCAGATTATTGCCACACGTTTGAGTATAAATTTGCATATCACGAATTACGCTTCCGATTAATTGTCCGTTGCGGTATTCTTTCACGCGAATAGCCATTACTCCAATTTGCAATTGGCTTGGACTAAAGTTTATATCACCTGTTACGCTATTTAAATTAAAAGGAGTAGAGGAAGCTATTGGATTAGAAATGCTTGCTGGCGATATAAATGAAACATTGGTAGTTGCACTCGTTTTTGGTGCAATTAGTTCATATTTAAGAGAGTCTCCGTTAACATCTATCACACCATGATTGTAGTTGATCGATTGACCGATACATACGAAGGCAATAGGGATGTTTGAAAAAGAGGGAGAACTATTTCCTTGTGCTAAAATATTGTTTAAGGTAGCTTCAATGTACAGAACCGAGTTGGAAGCACAAGGATTATTGATGGTAGTAATTGCGCAATTACGGCAACAAATGCTGTAACTAAATACCCAATCAGCTCTTTGCGATGGCAAAGAAACGGTTCCTTTATAAATCCATTTGCGAATTCCTGTTACTGTGCCTCCGTTGCAAGTTGTATTTGTGGAAGTGCAAGGAACAGTAATTTCAATTCCATTGCCTGTTGGCACTTTCGTACAAATTACATTGAAATTGCAATTTCCGGACACAGACTTGCAATTGACAGTAATGTCCGAAGGTTCTGCAACACCGTCGCAGTCCCTATAAAATGTGACTTCCATTTCATACTGATTTCCTCCCAGAGACCGATATTTAATGTCGGAACCTGCCGCATGTGTTGCGAACGCTTTTTCTTGTCCTAAGAGAATAATTGAAATGAAAAATGCTACAAAAAACAGGATTCTGCTTGTAGTGAACGGTAACGGATGTCTCATACTTCTACGCATGATAAGTGGATTTAGATTTAGGTTTTTGGTTCTGTCAGACTTTTTGACTACTCTTTATTCGCAAATCAGTTTAAAAAGTTGCCTTTTTAATCAAATTTATTTTTTGGAGATCTGTACCCAACTATCAAAAATCCCGTAAGAAGTCATTGACTTCTTACGGGATAGGAATGTATTCTTTAGATTTTAGGCAGGTCATTTTATTAAATGCAACAGGAATTAGTACTATCGAAATTGCATATTAATGTTCAAACTTACAAATAATTTAAACGAAATTTGAACCAGCTGGTAAATAAAAGCGCGAATTTTTCTTTGTTTGGCACACGAACTCTAGAGTCCTTTATTGATGAAGCTGACACTTTTTTGATTTTCTTTAAAAGAGCTTTGTAGTAGATATAGGCCACATATACTCCAAATCCAGCTTCTAATGGCAACTTTTTAATTCCATCTAAAGCATCAATAAAATCTTGTTCAATTTCAGCTTCAATTGACTTTTTGGTGCTTTCGGTGAAGAAATCAAAATCGACACCAGGAAAATATACCCGGCCTCTTTCAGCAAAGTCGCTTTTCATATCTCGTAAAAAGTTAACTTTTTGAAATGCGGAACCTAGTTTTCGGGCGGGTTCTTTTAGCGATAGATAAGCTTCTTCATCGCCATTGCAAAACACTTTTAAGCACATTAGCCCTACCACCTCGGCTGAGCCATAGATGTATTCATTATAAGCATGTGAATTAAATGATTTATTATGGAGATCCATCTCCATACTTTTGAGAAAAGCGTCAATAAGCAAAAGGTCGATGTTGTATTTATTTACAACTTTCTGAAATGAATGGAGAACAGGGTTTGTGCTAATTCCATCCTTAATAGCGAGAAAGGTGTCGGTTTTAAAACGTTGAAGTAGTTCAGCTTTATTATATCCGTGAAAGCTGTCAACAATTTCATCGGCTACCCTAACAAAACCATAAATAGAGTAAATGGGGTCGTGTAAATTTTTGTGTAGGGTTTTAATCCCAATGGTAAACGATGTACTATAGCTTGAGGTAATATTTTGACTTACCTTTAAACTAACTTGATTAAATAATTCCATCTTCTTGTAAAATTCTTTCGGTAACTAATCTAGAACTGATAACTACAATTGGTAATCCCGTTCCTGGCACCGTGCTGGCACCTACATAATATAAATTGTTTATTTCTTCATCTTTGTTTTTCGGACGAAACCCACCAATTTGATTTAATCCGTGGGCTAATCCTAATCCGCTACCTTTATACAAGTTAAATTTGTTTTGCCAGTCAATTGGATTCAAAACAGTTCGGCTTACGGTATTTGATTTCACATCAAAACCAATTCTTTTCGATAAATCTTCAATAATGGTATCGGCCAAATGTTCGCTATCGCTCCAATCTGGTTTGTAGCGTAAATCGGGCACTGGACAAAGAATAAATAGATTTTCATGTCCTTCAGGGGCGCAAGCAGCATTAGAACGTGAGCTCACATTTACATAATAATAAGGCTTATTTGGGCTTACCGAAGTTTTGAAAATAGTGTCGGCGTAATCTTTAAAATTGTTACCTAAAAAGTAATTATGGTGATGTAAATTATTGAGTTTTCCTTTTACGCCTAGATAAATAGTAAAGGGGGAAAGTGTCCATTCCATTTTATCGAGTTTTTTAGCGGAATAGCTTTTTCGATTCAGAACTTGTCCGCGAAATGATGCCGCATCCCCATTACAAACCACATGATCGCCCGTAAACCTTCTTCCGTCTTCGGAAATAGCTGCCGTTAGTATTCCGTTCGATTCCTCTATCGAGGAGATAGTTGTATTGAAGTGAAATTGAACCCCTCTTTGAACTAGAATTTTTTTAATTTCAGTTACGATCTTATACATGCCACCTTCAACATTCCAATATCCATCGTGTTTTAACTCTGTGTAATTCAGTAAGCTATAAACTGCCGGAGTTTGAAATGGGGTAGAGCCGAGGAAGAAAGAAACCAACGAAAAAATCACTTTTACTTCTTGAGAATCGAAGTTTTTTTCGAGTTCCGACCACATTGACCGGAACATTTTCGGTCCATGTTTAATTGGAACTTTCGTAAGTTGAAGTAGGTAATTGAGTTTAGAGCTAAAATTTCTATTCACCACAATATTTTCGGTATCGTGAAATAGTTGACCTGCTTCTTTAAGATATTTTTCTGTTTTTTCGGCGAGCGATGATTCGATCCCTTCAAATTCGGCAGCTAGCTTTTGAAGATCCTTATAAATCAGAAAAGGTTTTTCTCTGTTTTCGAAATGAACGGCATAAAGCGGATTTAACTCTCTGAGCGTTAAAGGGTTTTCGATTCCGCAAGCTTTAAAGAGCTCTTTAAATTCATAACTCATGCTAAAAAAAGAAGGGCCTAAATCAAAAGAAAACCCATCTTTTTCCATTAAGTTTAATCGTCCGCCGGCTTGATGATAACGCTCAACGATCTCTACTTCATAACCTTTGGAAGTGAGGCGCAATGCTGTAGCTAAAGCCCCTAATCCGGATCCAATAATTAAAACCTTCTTTTTCATAGTAATCAAACGAATAACACATGAATGCCTCATTTTGTTTAGCATTGATTGAAAAAAAGCAACAAAAAGTTAAACACCGATTCATTTTTGATGAGTTTTATCAATGACAATATTCAGTAAAAATGTAACTAGGCGGTTGATTGTTTTTGTTGATTTGTATAGATTTGAATAACAGCTATTTAATAAAGGGTTAGTGATTATATAGGGCCGTGTTATTGCAAAAAAAATGAAGAAAGTGTTTTCCCGTTTTGTTTTCGATGAAAATCACCATGTATTTCCTGTTTTAGCATCTAAAAAAGCGTATTTTCGCACTCGCAATCGATAACAATTCTGCAATTGGGATGTTATTATTTCTCAAAATATTAAAAAATGGTATTACTTAGTACTCCTGTCGATTACCTGCCAATAGCAATGATGTTTGTTGTGGCGATTGGATTCGTCTTATTTGTGATGTTTGCAACACATTGGATGGGGCCAAAGCATAAATCTAAAATAAAGTTGGAAGCCTTTGAGTGTGGAATCGAGGCAAAGGGTAATTCCCGTTTGCCTTTTTCGATTAAATATTTTCTAATTGCCATTTTGTTTGTGTTGTTCGATGTTGAGGTCATTTTTATGTATCCATGGGCTGTGAATTTTGCTGAGTGGAGCAAACATGGATTGGCGGCATTTGGTGAAATGTTGGTGTTTCTTGGATTATTAGTATTTGGATTAATATACATCATTCGTAAAGGCGCCCTTAATTGGGAGTAATATATTGCTGATAGTAGAACAATATGTCACAAAAAGTTGAAAAATTAGAAGGATTTGAAGGTCCAGGTTTTCTGGCTACTTCGTTAGATAAAGCGGTTGGTTTAGCGCGTAAAAATTCGCTTTGGCCATTGCCATTTGCCACTTCATGCTGCGGAATTGAATTTATGGCTACTATGGCATCTACATACGATTTAGGTCGTTTTGGTGCTGAGCGTTTAAGTTTCTCTCCTCGTCAGGCGGATTTATTGATGGTGATGGGAACGATCTCTAAAAAAATGGGACCAGTATTACGTCAAGTTTACGAGCAAATGGCTGAACCAAAATGGGTATTAGCTGTTGGTGCGTGTGCAACTACCGGAGGGATTTTCGATACCTACAGCGTTTTGCAAGGGATCGATCGTATCATTCCGGTTGATGTATATATTCCTGGTTGTCCTCCTCGCCCTGAACAAATTTTAGATGGAGTATTGAAGATACAAGAATTAGTGCAAAATGAATCACGTCGCAGAAGAGAATCTCCAGAGTACTTGGAGTTATTAGCTTCTTACGGAATAGAATAGTGTAATTCAGGAATAGAAAAATTGACTATGTCGAATATTACTGCAGAGTTGGCAATTGAAAAACTGAATAATCAGTTCGGTGATCAGATTGTTTCGTCAGAAATGCTTTATGATTTTTTAACGGTAACCGTTGCGAAAAAAAGTGTGAAGGATGTCATTCAGTTTTTGCATGATGATGCAGAGTTGAATTGCCATTTTCTAACAACCTGTTGCGGATTGCATTATCCTGATCAGTCAGAGCAATTCGGAATGATGTATCAACTACACAATATGGTTGCGAATTATAGAATCAGAATCAAATCGTTTACAGCAGATGCAGAGCCTGTATTCGATACTATTACCGATATATGGCCTTCGGCTAATTGGATGGAGCGTGAGGCATTTGATTTCTTCGGATTTCGTTTCCTTGGTCATCCAAAAATGAAAAGAATTCTAAATATGGATTCTTTAGAAGGGTGGCCATTAAGAAAGGAGTTTCCATTGGAAGATCCTTTCCGTGCCGATAAGGATGATAAAATGTTCGGTCGTTAATCAGCTTCATTCAGAAGACAACATGAATTCAACTAAAAATGAAATTATAAAAGAGAAGGAGTATTCTACTCTGAATCTTGGCCCTACACACCCTGCTACGCATGGTATTTTTCAAAATGTAATGAAGATGGATGGTGAGCTAATTGTTGAAGCTGAACCAACTATCGGTTATATTCATCGAGCATTCGAAAAGTTAGCAGAACGTCGTCCTTTCGCTCAAATCACTCCGATTACTGACCGCTTAAATTATTGTTCATCTCCTATTAATAATATGGGATGGCATATGACTGCCGAGAAATTGGCGGGTATTGAAATACCGAAGCGTGTACAGTATCTCCGTGTTATCATCATGGAATTATCGCGCATCGCCGATCATATTATTTGTAATTCGGTAATAGGTGTTGATAGCGGTGCAATGACAGGATTTCTATACGTGTTTCAGTGGAGAGAATTTATCTATGAAATATTTGAGGAGTTATGTGGTGCGCGATTAACAACAAATATTGGTCGCATAGGTGGATTAGAGCGCGATTTTTCTCAAAAAGCGTGGTTAAAAATTGAGCAATTAATGAAAGAACTGCCGGGCGGATTAAAAGAATTTGAAAACTTGTTAGTACGTAATCGCATCTTCATGGATCGTACTATAAAGTGCGGACCTATTTCAGCAGAGCGTGCGTTAGCGTATGGATTTACGGGTCCGAATTTAAGAGCTGCGGGAGTTGATTATGATGTTCGTGTTATGAATCCATATTCTTCGTATCAAGATTTTGATTTTATGATTCCCCTAGGAACGAACGGAGATACGTATGACCGTTTTATGGTGCGTGAGAATGAAATGTGGCAAAGTATGAGTATAATTAAACAAGCTATGGAAAAGCTAGATCGTCTTGATGATAAAACATCTTTCCATGCCGATGTTCCTGCTTATTTCCTTCCTGAAAAAGATGAAGTTTATAATACAATGGAAGGACTTATCTGGCATTTTAAAATTATTATGGGTGAAACGCAGATGCCGAAAGGAGAAGTGTATCATAGTGTAGAAGGAGGCAATGGAGAGTTAGGTTTTTACTTGATTAGTGACGGCGGAAGAACGCCCTATCGTTTACATTTCCGTAGACCATGCTTTATCTATTATCAAGCATATCCTGAAATGGTAAAAGGAGGTTTCTTAAGTGATGCCATCCTTACTATGAGTTCAATGAATGTAATTGCGGGTGAATTAGACGCATAAGTATTAATAGATTTTTAATAGAAAAAGAATGTTCTATGAGTGCAGATAAAGAAATAAAATTCAGCGATGATGCATATGCATTGGTGCAGAAAATTATAAAGCGATATCCTGAAGGGAAGCAGAAATCAGCTTTAATTCCGGTATTGCACATTGCCCAGGCGGAGTTCAGTGGATGGTTAAGTGCGCCTGTGATGGATTATGTAGCATCATTGTTAAGTATCGCTTCAATTGAAGTATATGAAGTAGCTTCATTCTACACCATGTTTAACTTGAAACCGGTTGGGAAATGTGTGATTGAAGTTTGTCGTACAGGCCCATGTTGGTTAATGGGAGCAGAAGATTTGGTGAAATATCTAGAGAAAAAATTAAACATTAAAGATGGTGAAACGACTGCTGACGGAATGTTTACTTTAAAAACTGCTGAATGTTTGGCCTCATGTGGCACCGCTCCGATGATGCAAATAGGAGAGACGTATCATGAGAGTTTAACACTTAATAAAGTTGATCAAATTCTTGATGATTGCAGAGCAACAGTAACTGAGCCGATTTCACATTGGTCGAAAAAAGAAATTTAAAGCATAATTAATATCCTTCGAAAAAGGAGTTAATCGTTTAATATGGGACGTAAATTACTAACCGAAAATATAAATGTACCGGGCATTCAAAGTCTGAGTGTATATCGTCATCAAGGCGGTTACGAGACGTTGAAGAAAGCAGTGGGCATGACCTCTGAAGCGATTGTTGAAGAGGTGAAAAAATCCGGTCTTCGTGGTCGTGGGGGAGCAGGTTTCCCTACGGGACTGAAATGGAGTTTTCTTGCAAAACCTGAAGGTGTTCCACGTCATTTGGTTTGCAATGCAGATGAGTCGGAACCTGGAACGTTTAAAGATCGTTACATGATGGAGCGCATTCCTCATCTTCTTATAGAAGGAATGATTATCGGAAGTTTTG
Organism: uncultured Bacteroidota bacterium; assembly: GCA_903881665.1. Taxonomy (GTDB): domain Bacteria; phylum Bacteroidota; class Bacteroidia; order AKYH767-A; family OLB10; genus CAINEC01. Next base: position 105,819 of record CAIRUC010000132.1, read on the forward strand.
CATTGGGCGCTAACTCATCTTACATATACATTCGTGGTGAAATGATGTACGTTCTTCATATTCTGCAGCGAGCTATTGATGAAGCATATGAGGCCGGATTTTTAGGTAAAAATATATTAGGTAGCGGATTCGATTTTGATCTTTATGTTCATTGCGGAGCTGGAGCATATATCTGTGGCGAAGAAACAGCATTAATCGAATCGCTCGAAGGAAAACGTGGTAACCCTCGAATCAAACCTCCGTTCCCTGCAATCAAAGGTTTGTGGGAACGTCCTACTGTTGTTAATAATGTAGAAAGTATAATGGCTGTTGTTCCAATTATTAAAATGGGCGGCGACGAATATGCAAAGATTGGAATTGGAAAAAGTACAGGCACTAAATTAATTTCTGCCTGCGGACATATTAATAAACCGGGGGTATATGAAATTGAAATGGGTATACCAGTTGAAGAGTTTATATATTCTGATGAATATTGTGGAGGTATTCGCAATGGAAAAGAATTGAAAGCAGTAGTTGCCGGAGGTTCTTCGGTACCTGTATTGCCGAAATCATTAATATTAAATTTAGCAAATGGTGAGCCGCGTTTGATGTCGTATGAGTCCTTGTCGGAAGGAGGATTTGCTACGGGAACGATGTTAGGTTCGGGAGGATTTATTTTGATGGATGAAGATACGAGTATCGTAAAAAATCTATGGACATTCACTCGTTTCTATCACCATGAAAGTTGCGGACAATGCAGTCCATGTCGCGAAGGAACAGGATGGATGGAGAAATTACTTCATAAAATTCTTGACGGACACGGAACATTATCTGATGTAGATTTACTTTGGGAAATTCAATCCAAGATAGAGGGAAAAACAATTTGTCCATTAGGTGATGCAGCGGCATGGCCTGTTGCAAGTGCTATTCGTCACTTCCGTCATGAATTTGAAGAGTATGTGACGAATCCACAAAACATAAAGAAAGATCATCATTACTATCGCGTGAATAATATTTCACCGGAGTTTGCATAAGAATTAAGCAGTATGCCTAAAGTTACCATAGACGGCCATTCAATAGAAGTTCCTGATGGAACAACCATCCTGCAGGCCGCACGAATGATAGGTGGAGATATCGTGCCACCGGCGATGTGCTATTATTCAACACTGAAAACCAGTGGAGGATATTGCAGAACATGCATCGTGAAAGTAACGAAGGGTTCCGAGAAAGATCCTCGTCCAATGCCGAAGCCTGTTGCTTCTTGTCGTACTACCGTAATGGATGGTATGGAGGTGCAAAACACAATGGCTCCTGACCTTCAAGAAGCTCGAAAAGGTGTGGTTGAATTTTTATTGATCAATCATCCTCTCGATTGTCCAATTTGTGATCAGGCAGGAGAGTGTCATCTTCAGGATTTAAGTTATCAGCACGGACTCGCAAAATCACGTTATGAATTTAAACGTCGTGAGTTCGAGAAGATAGATATTGGCGATAAAATAAAATTACATATGTCGCGATGCATTCTATGTTATCGCTGTGTAAAAGTTGCCGATCAAGTTTGTGATAGCCGCTCTCATGGTGTAATCAATCGTGGAGACGTTGCTGAAATTTCAACTTATATTGAGAAAGCGCTCGATAGCGAATTCTCTGGAAATGTAATTGATGTTTGTCCGGTAGGTGCATTAACAGATCGTACCTTCCGTTTCAAAAGTCGTGTTTGGTTTACGAAGCCCGTCGATGCTCATCGTAATTGTACTAAGTGCAGTGGCAAAACAGTATTGTGGATGAGTGGTGATGATGTATTAAGAGTTTCTGCACGAAAAGATAAATACGGTGAAGTAGAAGACTGGATTTGTAACGACTGCAGGTTTGAGAAAAAATCGGCAAGGGATTGGACAATTGAAGGCCCGCGACATATTGATCGCAAATCAGTAATCTCTGCGAACCATTACGAGAAAAAGAAATCTTTGAAAATCGATGTATCTAATCAATCGAAAATTGAAGAGCGCGCTCATAATCCTAAATGATCCTAATAGTTAAAGTATATTCACAAGCATTCATATGGAATTCTTTGTAATAAAGTTAGTGTTGGTTTTAATCGTGTTCCTAGTTTCACTAGGAGTCGCGGCATATTCCACCTATGCTGAACGTAAAATTGCTGCCTTTCTTCAGGATCGTATTGGTCCCGATCGTGCAGGTCCTTTCGGGCTATTGCAACCACTTGCCGACGGATTAAAAATGTTTATGAAGGAAGAAATCATTCCGACACATGCCGATAAATTTTTATTTATTCTTGGACCATGTATCATGATGATGACGGCTAGCATGACAGGCGTAATAATTCCTTGGGGTCACGGACTCGAAATCAACGGATCGTTTTATCCAGTACAGATTACTGATATCAATATTGGAATTCTATATGTATTCGGAGTTGTATCGATTGGGGTGTATGGAATTATGATAGGAGGATGGGCATCTAATAATAAATACTCATTGATGGGAGCTATTCGTGCATCATCACAAATGATCAGTTATGAGTTGGCAATGGGAATGGCGATTATCGCCTTGATCATGACAACAGGAACATTAAGCGTACGTGAAATTGTTGAACAACAACACGGAATTCACTGGAATATTTTCACTCAACCACTCGGAGTAATCTTGTTTATTGTTTGTGCTTTTGCAGAATGTAATCGTACACCATTCGATTTGCCTGAATGTGAAACCGAATTAGTTGGAGGATATCATACTGAGTACAGCTCAATGAAATTAGGATTCTATCTATTCGCAGAGTATATTAATATGTTTATAAGTGCGGCAATCATATCGTCACTTTATTTCGGAGGATATAATTTTCCGTTCATCGATCAATTAGGATTATCGCCTAACATGTTGTCTATGCTCGGTACAATTATTTTCTTCGGAAAAATCTTCTTTTTCATCTTCTTCTTCATGTGGGTACGATGGACAATACCACGCTTCCGTTATGATCAATTGATGCACTTAGGATGGAGAATAATGATTCCGTTAGCTATCGTTAATATTCTTGGTACAGGAGTGTATGTGCTGTTTAAAAACGGACAATTACATTTCTGATAAAGTAGATAAAATAAAAAGCAAGTAATCGCTAATAATAAATAAGAGTAATGCAACTCACCAACCGATCAAAAGTTGTTGTCAACAAAGAGATGACCTTCGCAGAGAAGATTTATCTTCCGGCTGTTTTAAGCGGGTTGGCTATCACTATAAAGCACTTATTCAAAAAAAGTGCAACAATAAAATATCCTGAGCAAACACGTCCGGTCTCTGAGAATTACAGAGGTATGCATGTATTAAAGCGCGATGAGCAAGGACGTGAAAATTGTACTGCCTGCGGCCTATGTGCCGTAGCTTGTCCGGCAGAAGCAATTACCATGACATCTGCTGAACGCAAAAAAGGAGAAGATCATTTATACCGAGAAGAGAAATATGCCGAAGTATATGAAATCAATATGCTACGTTGTATCTTCTGTGGATTATGTGAAGAAGCGTGTCCGAAAGAAGCCATCTTCTTAACCGATCGACTTGTGCCATCTGATTTTGTTCGAACTAATTTTATTTATGGAAAAGATAAGTTATTAGAAGGAACATCAGCTGAGTTACGAGTAGATGTATCTAAAAGAATTAACGCACATCGTAAATTATAAATCCTTTTGCAGAACTGGAGGATATATTAAATTCGCCTTCCGCTTCTCTTAAAAACCTAAAGACCTTGAACCCTAGCTTACCCTTCTTCGTACTTGCAACCCTATCTGTGTTCAGCGCATTGATGGTGGTACTTTCGCGTAAGCCTGTACACAGTGTATTGTATTTGATATTTTGTTTTTTCACTATTGGTGGACATTATTTATTGTTGAATGCACAATTTCTGTTTGCAGTACATATTATTGTTTATGCCGGCGCAATTATGGTGCTCTTCTTATTTACATTGATGTTTATCAATATGAATAAAGAATTGGAACCACATAAATCTAATTTATTAAAAGGAGCAGCAACTATAGCCGCAGGTTGTTTATTGTTAGTATTAGTTGCAATAACAAAAGGTGCAGAAACGCTTCCTGCAATTTCTAAATCATCCGACATTGGAACAGTTAGCAATTTAGGGAAGGCATTATACGGTCAATATTTATTACCATTCGAATTAATATCAATTCTTTTACTAACTGCGATGGTAGGAGCCGTTATGTTAGGTAAAAAAGATGTTGAGTAAAATAACAAAAGAGCATGAATTCAATTTTGCAAGTGATCCCGCTTAATTATTACGTAGCATTAGCTGCTATTCTCTTTTCTATAGGAGTGATGGGAGTAATGTTTCGTAGGAATGCCATCATCGTATTTATGTGCATCGAATTAATGTTAAATGCGGTGAATATGTTGCTAACTGCATTTTCAACTTATCATGGAGATGCATCAGGCCAAGTAATGGTATTCTTTATAATGGCAGTAGCCGCAGCAGAAGTAGCTGTAGGGCTAGCAATTCTCGTTATGATTTACAACAACATACGAACTGTAGATATTAACGAGTTAAATAAATTAAAATGGTAATTCAAGGGATGGTCCCTATTAAAATAGTTGTAAACTAAATCACGAACTAACCTTATGGTTCAATTTGCATGGCTCATACCAATGTTCCCTTTGTTGGGCTTCCTGTTAATTGGGTTGCTCAACAAGCGACTGCCGGTTAGTTTGAGCGGAGGAATTGCGACACTAATGGTATTCTTATCATTTGTAGTGTCGGCGGTAATATTTAGAGAAGTAGCTCAGGACGGATCCGTACCTGAGCGGGTAGTGTTATTCGACTGGATATCGGTTGGAGATCTTTCTATTCCATTCTCGTTTTTGATTGATCGCTTATCGGTGATCATGTTAATGGTTGTAACCGGAGTAGGTTCACTTATCCATTTATATTCGATAGGATACATGCATCACGAGCAAGATCATCCTAGGTATTTTTCTTATCTCAATTTATTTGTATTCTTTATGTTATTGCTCGTATTGGGTTCTAACTATATTGTAATGTTTGTTGGTTGGGAAGGAGTAGGATTATGCTCTTATTTACTGATCGGTTTTTGGTTTAAAAATATTGATTACTGTAACGCCGCGAAGAAAGCTTTTATAATGAATCGAATTGGCGATTTAGGATTGCTACTTGGTGTATTATTGATCTATAATACCTTTGGTAGTTTTGGCTTCCGTGAAGTGTTTGAAGCAGCTAGAAATTTCCCTGAGAATAGTGAAGCAGTAACAGCCATTTGTTTGTTGTTATTTGTAGGTGCTATGGGTAAAAGTGCACAGATCCCTCTTTATACATGGTTGCCAGATGCGATGGCAGGTCCAACACCTGTGTCTGCGCTCATCCATGCGGCAACAATGGTAACTGCAGGTATATACATGGTAGTGCGTTCAAACGTGTTGTATGTGCTTTCACCCGGCGCCTCTGAAATTGTGGCGCTTGTAGGTTTAGCAACAGCATTCTTTGCCGCAACAATCGGACTCAAACAAAACGATATTAAAAAAGTGTTAGCTTACTCAACAGTAAGTCAATTGGGATATATGTTTGTTGCACTTGGAGTAGGTGCTTATCAAACGGCATTATTCCATGTGATTACACATGCATTCTTTAAAGCTTTACTATTCCTTGGAGCGGGCTCTGTGATTCACGCGATGAGCGGAGAACAAGACCTTCGAAGAATGGGTGGATTAAAAAAAGTATTGCCTATTACGCATGCAACTTTCTTAATCGGAACATTAGCGATTGCTGGATTACCTCCATTTGCTGGCTTCTTCTCGAAAGATGAAATTTTAGCGAAAGTATGGGAGCATTCACCAATCATGTTTTTTGTGTTGGCAGTCACATCGGTACTAACGGCCGTGTATATGCTAAGGTTATATTGGTTAACATTTTATGGTGAGTTCAGAGGAACCCAGCATCAAAAACAACATTTGCATGAATCGCCTGCAACGATGACCATACCCTTAGTAGTATTAGCAGTGCTGTCAACAATAGGAGGATTTATTGGAATGCCTGAAGTGTTTCACACGCCTCATTATTTGAACGAATTTTTAGCACCAGTAATGTGGAAAGTAAATCACCATAGTGCTAGTGAAACATTTGAGTTTTTGTTAATGGGAATATCATTAGCACTATTGCTAATCATTATGTTCGCTACATATAATACTTACGTAATTAAGAACGTAATGCCTGAAGAAAATGATAAAGATCTTCAAGGATTTGCTAAGCTTGTTGCTAATAAATACTACGTTGACGAAATTTATGAAGCTTTGATAACAAAACCGTTAAACGGAATTTCATCTTTCGTTTATAAATTCATTGATCAAGGTTTTATCGATAAATTGGTTAATGGAACAGGAACTTCACTAAATGGATTAAGTGGTGTGCTACGTTTTGTACAAACCGGAAATATTGGAGGCTACATCTTCAGTATGGTCATCGGAATTATTGTGATATTAGTTTTAACAATGATATTATAACAGCGGTATGATAACACTTCTAATACTTCTTGTTCCGCTTGTTGCTTCATTGGCTTGCTTGATGCTCGATCAAGCAAAGGTGAAAGTATTTGCATTGGGAACATCGCTCGTTAGTTTGGGCATCACAGTATATGCGTTTACGTTATTTAATAATGACATCGCTGATCAGTTTCTTGTTAACTATTGGTGGATTCAAAATCTTGGTATTAGCTTTAAGGCGGGTATGGATGGAATTAGTATTCTACTGGTTGCTCTTACTAATTTATTGTTGCCACTTATCATTCTTACTTCATTCCGTCACGAATATAAAAATGCTAATACATTTTATGCTTTAATACTATTTATGCAGTTCGCATTGGTAGGCGTTTTTACTGCATTAGACGGATTCTTGTTTTATGTATTCTGGGAATTAGCTTTGATTCCTATTTATCTAATTTGCTTAATGTGGGGTGGTAATGATCGTGCAAAAATTACGCTTAAATTTTTCATCTATACATTAACAGGATCCTTGTTTATGTTAGCTGGATTGATTTATCTCTACCTGCAAACGCCGGGCTCTCACTCGTTCGATATAGATGTTTTATACAATGTAACATTATCGCCTGTTGCTCAAACATGGTTGTTCTGGTCGTTTTTCCTTGCTTTCGCTATTAAAATCCCAATCTTTCCACTTCATACTTGGCAACCCGATACGTATACGGATGCCCCATCTCAAGGAACAATGTTATTGTCGGGTATCATGTTGAAAATGGGTATTTACGGTCTGATTCGTTGGATGCTTCCTATTATTCCGCAAGGACTGGCTGAATGGGGAAATACAGCGATGATTCTTTCTGTCACAGGTGTTGTATACGCGTCGTGTATGGCATTGGTGCAAAATGATTTCAAACGACTCATCGCTTATTCTTCTATTGCCCACGTTGGTTTAATTGCAGCCGGTGTTTTTGCTTTAAATTTACAGGGACTTCAAGGTGCAATGGTGCAAATGATTGCGCATGGTGTTAATGTAGTGGGAATGTTCTTCATCATTGATATTATTCAACGTCGAATGAAGACACGTAAATTGGATGAGTTGGGTGGCTTCGCTAATAACTCACCAATATTTACCATTTTATTTATGGTGATTTTATTGGGGTCAATTGCGTTGCCTTTAACCAATGGATTTGTTGGTGAATTCTTGTTGCTGAATGGAGTATATCAATACAGTGCTTGGATGGCTTTAGTAGGCGGATTAACAGTGATTCTTGGCGCCGTTTACATGCTTCGTGCATATCAAAAAGTAATGTTGGGTGAGCCTCATGAAAGAAGCGCTGAGTTTACTGGCTTGCATCAAACAGAAAAAATTGTTTTGGTGGCAATCGCTACCGTAATCATAGTGACAGGTATATATCCGAAACCGATCATTTATGTGGCCGGTCCTGCAATCGAAGATATTCTTGCTCACGTTAAAGATATTTATTAAGTTATGAAGGCATTAATCGTTATCGCCTTGTTGGGTGTTGTTGCAATGATGTCGGAAGTATTCCGATTCAAAAAACTGCTCCTTCCATTAGTTGTTGTTGGTTTACTAGCAGCTTGCGGTTTAGCTATCGGCGACTGGAATACAGCGATTCGTTATTATAGCGACATGGTGTATTTCGATAATTATGCACTAGCATTTACTTCGCTTATTATCTTCATAACATTGTTATGGTTGATTATTTCGAAGGAATATTTTGCATCTGATTCGAGTAGGGCGGAACACGCTACCTTAATACTCTTCACGCTTTGTGGAGGGGTAATAATGACTGCGTATTCTGATTTGTCAATGTTTTTTATTGGGTTAGAAATTCTTTCAATAAGTCTTTATGTTTTAGCCTCAAGCAATAAACATGATCTTAAATCGAACGAGGCCGGCATGAAATATTTCTTAATGGGTTCGTTCGCAACAGGATTTTTGTTGTTTGGAATGGCGCTGATTTATGGCGCAGCCGCTTCTTTTAATCTTGTGAAAATTGCAGAATATATACAAACAACGTCGGCTCACGGACAAACACCGATGTTTGTTTATGCTGGGGTTTTGCTAATGATGGTTGGATTAATGTTTAAGGTTTCGGCAGTTCCCTTCCATTTTTGGGCACCCGATGTTTATGAAGGAGCTCCTACTTTGATAACGGCATTTATGGCAACAGTGGTGAAAACAGCTGCTTTTGCTGCATTTTATCGTTTGTTTAGTACTTGTTTTGGTGATATTTCGGGATTTTGGGCTCAAACACTTGCAATCATATCGGCGATTACAATGCTTGCCGGAAATGTTTTGGCTGTTTCTCAAACCAGCTTAAAACGGTTGCTTGCCTATTCAAGTATTGCACACGCAGGGTATATGCTTATGGCCATTGTAGCCATGAATAATATTTCAGGAGGGGCTATTTTCTTGTATGCTACAGCTTATTCATTAGGTAGTTTAGGCGCATTTGCCTGTCTTCATGCAATTAGTAAATATGGCGACGAAAGCATTGAGAACCTAAGAGGATTCGCCGCCGACAATAAAATTTGGGCAGCTTTTTTGGGCTTAATCGTACTTTCGTTAGCAGGAATTCCTCCTGTTGCAGGCTTCTTTGCTAAGTATTATATCTTTTATGGTGTGCTTCAATCAAATTTCGCATGGTTGGTGCTTGTGGCAATCGTTTCTTCCTTAATTGGAGTGTATTATTACTTCAGAATCATAATTATTATGCTTCAACCCCGAAGTGAAACTGCCTCAGTATTGCCTTCCTTAACAGGTGCTCATAAAGCCCTTTTATTGATTTCGGCATTGTTGGCTTTAGGAATCGGAATTTTCCCCGCATTTCTTCAAGGACTTCTCTCCTGATATTTAGAATGTAAGGGGTATTTTTTTACCTTTGTAGTATTCCACTTCTAACTGAAGGCAGCCTTTGCTGTTTTTAGAAATTATTATGATTCATATAATACAAAAAGGCCCTATTCGTAGGTTCATGAGTTTATCATGGACGTTCATTGCTTTGTTGCTCGGATTGTTTTCATCTTCACTTTATGCTTCTGATTTTGTGAATAGTAAAAATCATTTGCAACCGCCGATTACTTCACTTTCATTGATAACATCCGATTTTAACGGATATGGTGTAACTTGTAATGGAAGTGCTAATGGCAACATTGATTTAACAGTGATCGGAGGTATAGCTCCTTATTCATATGCGTGGTCTAATGGAGAAGTAACCGAAGATATTTCCGGACTAATAGCTGGTACTTATTCTGTAACTGTTGTTGATTTTAATGGTGATGTGTTAAGCGGAAGTATTGATATTACAGAGCCTAATTTATTACTTCTTTCTTCAAATGTAGCTGATGTATTATGTTATAATGAAAATTCAGGTAGTGTTGATTTATCGGTGACAGGAGGAGTTGCTTCTTATTCATTTCAATGGAGTTCATCAGCACTAACCGAAGATATCAGTAATTTAATAGCCGGAACATATACCGTTACAGTAACCGATGCTAATAGTTGTACTATATCTAACTCATACCTTGTTAATCAACCAGGCGCACTTAATCTATCGGTTATAATTTCTAATGTTACTTGCTTTAATGGGGCTGATGCTGTTGTAGATATTACAGTTACAGGTGGAACAATAAAATATGCTTATCAATGGAGTAATGCTGCGATCACTCAAGATTTAACAAACGTTTCAGCAGGAACATATACGGTTACCGTAACCGATGCAAATAATTGTACGGTATCGAATGCGTACACAATTACACAACCAACAGCCTTAAATTTATCGGGAGTAACAACCTCTGTAAGTTGCTTTGGCGGAACTAGCGGATCGGTAAATACTACAGTTGCCGGAGGCACAACA
>CAIRUC010000133.1 GCA_903881665.1 uncultured Bacteroidota bacterium
AATGTCAAAGAAATATTTAAATTGCATTCATAAAACATTAGGAAAGCTAAAATGAAGAAATCAAACACAGCACTGCTTGCGGTTCTAATGATTGCAATGATTACTTCTTTCGGCGTGAGTCAATCTATCTCACAGGTAACTGATTATGACGGCAACAAATATAAAACCGTTGTAATCGGCAACCTGGAATGGATGGCTGAAAACTTAAATGTTGAACATTACAGAAATGGCGATGTTATTCCGCAGGTCCAAAGTAATGAGGATTGGGCAGACTTAAAAACAGGTGCGTGGTGTTATTATGAAAATAAAACATCAAACGGAAAAACTTACGGCAAACTTTATAATTGGTATGCTGTAAATGATTATTGTGGTCTCGCTCCTGAGGGATGGCACATACCAAGCGATGCTGAGTGGACACAACTTACAGACTATCTGGGGGGGTATAAAGCAGCCGGCGGTAAACTGAAAGCAACTACGTTATGGACAAGTCCAAACACAGAAGCAATAAATAGCAGCGGCTTTACGGCGTTTCCTGGTGGTCTCCGCGACTTCGTTGGGAGTTTCACTACCATTGGCGAGAGCGGTTGGTTCTGGTCGTCGTCGAAGTACTATACCGACAGCTCATGGCTTCGCAGAATGGTTTACGGCAGTTCAAACGTGCACCTCTTCGTCACCAATAAGGGCGAAGGGCTTTCTGTGCGTTGCGTCAGGGATTAATTGACTATTTGAAATTTCCCGCGAAACGGTCGGGATATGTTACTATCACCAGTTTAGTAAAACTCAAAGGTGAGCCGGGAAAAGAGAAGGAAGTTTATTAGTAGTTTATTTGCTGGTGGCGAGTAATAATTTTGGGTTCATAATAATAGCTTGATTATTTTAATCGTATATTTCACCTTACATCAACTAAAACAATAGAAAACAATGGACGCCAAAATAGAAAACGGAAAGTTAACTATCGTTATTGATTTACAAGAGCCAACTCCCAGTGCATCAGGGAAAACGTTGGTAGTGGCAACCACTCACGGTAATGTAGTTACGGAATGCATCGTTGATGGGAAACCTGTGACAATTGGGCTGAATGCTTATATTAAGAAGTGAAGATTTGGGTGGACAGAGCGAAGGGTAAGGCAACAATTTTTTTGCTGATTTTTTGCTAATCCAGGTTCATTCAGGTCAATTTAGACCGTTTTTCAGCGTGTTTTAATTTTTGAGCAGAGGATAGAATATATAAATATCTGACTAAAAAGTTTGATTTTTAGGCATTATATTACATTAATTGTGTAATACGGGATGTAGTCCGCCACGGCGGAGTAGGGCATTCCGGCATTATACGAAAATATTTATATCGGGATGTAGCACAGTCCGGTAGCGCGCTTCGTTCGGGACGAAGAGGTCGCTGGTTCGAATCCAGTCATCCCGACATGACTAAAGCCCAGTAAATACAATGATTTACTGGGCTTGTTGTTTTTAGGTATTTAATTTTTTCTGCAGTTTTTCTGCAGCAAATTATTTCTTGTTATACGCTTCATCAAAATTATCCATCTTTGAACGAACGTTTTCAGTTAGTATTTTTGAATAATATGCTTTCGTGGTGGCAACTTCATCATGACCTAATAAGTAAGCCACATCTTGAATGTCCAATCCTCTCGCATAGTGTGTTGCAAAACTTTTCCGAAAAGTTTTTAATGTAAAGACATATTTCTCCTTGATTCCAAGTTTACTCTTTAGTCTTCTGAATCTTCTTCCTATTCTTGATACTGTGTAATCCGGGAATATATGCTGATCACTATCTAGCTCTGCTATATACCTCATTTCTTTAGATATAAATTCATAAAGCTTTTGTGACATAGGGATATGTATTTCTTTATCTGTCTTTGAGATGTTTATATGAATACATCTTTCGGCAAAGTTAATATCACTTGTCTTTACTTCAATTAAATCTTTAGGTCTTAATCCAGTAAGCAATAGCAGCATTAGAATATTGTAAAAACTCTCGTCCTTACTTTGACTTGTTATTTCTTTCGCCGCTGATAAAATATCATCAAGCATGTTTTTATCAAAAGTAATAAT
>CAIRUC010000134.1 GCA_903881665.1 uncultured Bacteroidota bacterium
CACTGTTAGCTGTCAATACTGTTGGTTGATTTGCGCAGAATGTACTACTACCTGATAGTGATTGAATGCTAGCAAGAGGAAGCGTATTCACATTAACAACTATTGTATCAGAGGAACTACATCCATAGATATTTGTTGCAAGTACAGAATAAGTACTTGTTACGCTCGGAGAAACTGAAATGTTAGATATAACTTGACCTGTACTCCATATATAATTATTCGCTCCTGTTGCTGAAAGTTGAGCAGTATTGCCAACACATATTGTTTGGTCTAACCCTGCATTAACTTGAAATGCCCCATTAAAGAGTGTAATTTGATCAGATACTGTCCCGCATGAATTGCTCACATTCACAGAATAAGTTCCAGGTTGGCTAACAATTATACTTTGAGTTATACCTCCGTTCGACCATAGATAAGTTGCACCAGTGTTTCCTGCATTTAGAGTAATTGATTGACCAGTACAAATTCCTTGGTTATTACCGAGATTAACTACAAGTGCGGGCAAGTTGCTTATATTAATATTATCTGTAGCAGTACCACAAACATTCGAAGAGGTAACCTGATAATTTCCAGGTACCACTACCGTGATTGATCTATTAGTTGAACCTGTACTCCACAAATAATTATATGCGCCGCTATCTGCCACCAAAGTCGTGCTGCTGTTAATGCATATTTGTCGGTCAGGACCTAAGTTAACTGTTGGAACTTGTAAAATAGAAACAATTATAGAGTCTCGCAATGTACCACAATTGTTGGTGACATCAACCCAATAAATACCAGCTTGACTTACTGCAATTGATGAGTTAGTAGCGCCATTATTCCATAAGTATGTTGAACCAGCATTGCCTGCTGAAAGTGTTAAAGTATTTCCAGCGCAAATTGTTGTATCTCGGCCAAGATTAACTAATGGTAATGGATTTATTGTAAGATTAGTTCCGTTATCCGTTCCAATAGTTGGAGGATTAGTTCCTATTACTCTCAAACGGTAAAGAGAGGAAGTAAAATACTTCGTAGGAAAGGTAACTGGAATTGTCTGAGGAGTAGTAGCGAAGTAATTAATCCACATTAGCTCTTGGAATAAAAGCAAGAAAGCGAGAAACGATAAAAAGGTTCTCGCTTTTTCACATTAAAGCAACAATGAATTTAAAAAAACTTGGTGAGTCGGTGTTTCTACGAAATGTAGTAAAGCTCGTGAGTGCTACCGGCATCGCGCAAGTAATTCAATTGTTAGCAACGCCTGTTCTAACACGAATATATTCGCCTGATGAATTTGCCTCCTATCAGCTCTTCTACTCTATTGCATCGGTTATTTCGGTAATAGCTACATTCCGATATGAGTTGGCCATCGTAATTCCGAAAGAAGAAATAGATGCGAAATCGATTGTTACAGGTAGCTTGATCATAAATACAGGATTAAGTATTCTCACATTGATCATATTATCGTTCGTTGACTTTAGTAGAGAAAGTACTTTGCCCAATTACTTTTATTTGCTTCCGGTGTATGTATTCTCAGCCGGCATCTTCCAAACATTCAATTATTGGTCGATTCGCAATGGAACATATAATTTGAACTTTGGAGGTCGCATTGGATCTTCGTTTGTTCAAGGTGTGGGAGGAATTGTAATTGGACAAGCCGGAGTTACCTCTATCGGATTAATAATTGCAGTGGTTGGAGGTCAAATAACAGCTGCAATCATTTTAGCCAAAGATTTTTTGAAAGCTCCATTTAAGTTTATTCATGGGGTGAATAAGAATGCTATTGAAAAGCAATTTAGCGAGCAACGAAAGTTTCCTCAATTTAATGCTCCCCATGCACTAATTGATACGTTGCAAGACCATGGTATCATTTTCATGTTGAGTATCTATTTCGAAAATTCCTTGATTGCGTTTTATGGACAAGCATTCCGATTATTAAAAGCACCGGTAGGTTTTATTGGCGCTGCTTTACATCAAGTATTCTATCCCGATTTCGCCAGACGGTATCAAGAAGGGGAAAACCTTCGTCCCACAGTAGCAGCCTTTTATAAACGATTAACTTTTATTGGCGGACCATTTTTTCTGCTCTTAGCATTTGTCGCTATTCCGCTATTTAAATGGTATTTGGGAGCTAAATGGGAACAAGTAGGAATTATAGTTCAGATATTATTGCCTTGGTTATTTCTAAATTTTGTAGCCTCACCTCTTTCCAGTTTGCCGCTAGCTTTGCAGCACGCTTAAGCAACGTGGTTGGGGCACCTATTGAAATGGGGATGAAACTTCTGCCTAGACAATGGTATTTGAATGTAC
>CAIRUC010000135.1 GCA_903881665.1 uncultured Bacteroidota bacterium
AGTGGAGGACCGGTATTAAATGCTAATGGATTATTAGTAGGAATAGCAGTTGGTGCATTTGAAGATGGGCAAAATTTAAATTTTGCTATTCCAAAATCCAACCTTGAGTTATTGCTAAGTTTTAAAAAATCTTACCCAACGCCCATCTCAAGTTTAATCAAAACGTCTGAGAGTAAATTTACAACTAAATCAATTGGAGATAGTCGCATTTTAAGTAGCGTCAGAATAGGAGATCAAATTTGGAGTACAGAGAATTTAAATACAGACCGATTTGCAAATGGCGATTTGATTCCTGAAATAAAATTCGAAAGTGATTGGGAAGCATTTGGCGAAAAAGAGGAGCCAGCATGTTGTTATTACAATAATGATCCATCTAATGGAGTTGTCTATGGAAAACTTTATAATTGGTATGCAGTTGCTGATCCTCGCGGTTTATGCCCTTCTGGATGGCATATGCCAACTGATAAAGAGTGGACCTTGCTAGAAAATTATTTAGGGTCATCATTGGGGGGGGGCCAATGAAGGAAAAAGATATTTATCATTGGGAAGGTCCTAATGTTGGAGCTACAAATAAAAGTGGTTTTACGGGACTACCTGGTGGCTTTAGAAGTAATAGTGGATATTACAATGTTGGTTCCTTTGGATTTTGGTGGAGTTCAACTCAATTTTCAGCGAATAAAGCATATGACCACTATTTGTACTACGCGTCAGAGGGAACATTTAAGTTTAATGATTATAAGTCCAATGGTTATTCAGTTCGTTGTGTAAAGGATTAATTTCAAATAGTTTCACTTCGACGGAGTAATATCTGAAAATGCATTTTGCAAATCTGTTCGCTGATTATTCAGCCTTGACTTTAATTACGCTTGTGCTATTAGCATTTGCTGCCGGTTTTATCGACGCTATCGTTGGAGGAGGAGGGTTCATTCAGTTGCCTGCATTGCTCGTGAATTTTCCGAATACAGCATTGCCTACTTTAATGGGAACAAATAAAATCGCAGGATTTTCAGGAACCTTCGTTTCTGCTGTTCAATATGGCAAGCGAATAAAATTTGATTACCGACTTTTACTTTATATTTCAGTTGTCACATTAATCTTTTCTTACGCAGGTGCAAGTGTAGTCAGCTATCTCAATTCAGAGCAGTTAAAGCCAGTCATACTTTTAATTCTGATTGTGATGGCCATTTATACATTCATCAAAAAAGATTTAGGTCAATTACAAAGTAAAAACCTTTCAGAAAAACAAAAACTACTCTACGGATTATTACTAGGTGCTTTTGTTGGATTTTATGATGGATTTTTTGGTCCTGGTGCTGGAAGTTTTTTAGTGCTGGGATTTGTATTAATATTCGGATTCGAATTTATTATGGCATCGGCCTATTCTAAATTCATTAATTGTGTTTCTAACTTCGGGGCTTTGTATGTTTTTATTTCGAAAGGAAATTATCTGATAGAGATTGCAATACTAATGGCTGCATGTAATGTTACTGGGAGTTTAATCGGCACTAAGCTAGCTTTTGCAAAAGGCAACGGATTTATCCGGATACTCTTTCTTGTAATTGTTTCCTTTTTGATTCTTCGCTTTGCGTATGATATCTTTTTGAAGTAAGAAGGTGAGATAAATATTCTCGTTTCAAAATACTATTGAATCAAAAAGTAAATTAAACGTTTTTAAATTCTTTTTAACCGAATAATTATTTTCGATATTATAATTTTACTGCGGGGTGGGGCTGCTGTCCCCCCATGGTATAGAGAGCCTTGAGGCTCCTGCTTTTTTCTGGACTTCGCCTCGCGAATAATCTTGACGAGTCGCAAGGCTTCACAATCAGGGTCCGAAGTATAGTGGATTAAAAGAAGCACTGAAAAAATAAATTAAATGGCCTCAGTTTATTCGGTTTTTGACGAAGGTAAAATTGCGTTAAACAAATTTAGAAGTTCCGAGCCTGTGAGGAAATCACTGAATTTGTAGCAATTTTATCAAGGAAAAAATTTGCAACGCAAAAGTATAAAGAGCTCCCGATAGCTATCGGGATTGACTTTTTCTTTGGTTCTTTCATTTTGTATCAAGACAAAAGAAAGAACATGTAGAATGATAAATTAAAAACTTCAATTAATGGAGTTGCTATTTATTCCAATCATTAAAATCTCTATAAAATTGTTTGTTTAATAATTGCAAATTACTCGAGAAATAAAAAAGTGCAGAGAGCCTTCCTCTTAATAGATCAGAAAAAACTATTTGATTAGCAAAAAAGCCCCGAACAAATCCTCGAGGCTTTAAATATTATTTAATGAATTTTAATTGGTTAGAGCATTAGCAAATTAGCACATTATCCCATTAGCAAATTAAATTACCCTTTCTCTACCTGCGCCTTCATCCAATCACTAGTTACCGAACCCGGACGCTCAATCGGCGATCCTAAAGCACGATCCCATAGCAATGAAGTCAATACCCCGATAGCTCTCGAAACGCCGAATAATACAGTATAGAAATCGTATTCGGTTAATCCGTAGTGAATCAATAGTACACCTGAGTGTGCATCAACGTTTGGCCAAGGATTTTTAATCTTGCCTGTCGATTTTAAAATCTCCGGTACTACTTCGTATAACATTTGCACAATCTTGAATAATTCGTCATCCGCAAGATGCGTTTGAGCAAATTCCATTTGTGCTATGTAACGCGGATCTGTCTTGCGCAATACTGCATGTCCGTAACCCGGAACTACACGTCCTTCAGCAAGCGTTTTTTCAACGTATTCGGCAATGTCTTCTTTTGTAGGCATTTTGTCGCCATAGAATTTACGTAAATCGTAAATCCAACGAACTACTTCTTGGTTCGCTAATCCGTGTAATGGACCCGCTAATCCGTTCATACCTGCCGATAATGAATAGTAAGCATCACTCAATGCTGATCCTACTAAGTGAGTAGTATGAGCTGATACATTTCCTCCTTCGTGGTCTACGTGGATTGTTAAATACAAACGCATTAATGCATGCATTCCTTCGTCGTCAAATCCTAACATGTGCGCAAAGTTTGCACCCCAATCTAATTTCGGATTAGGTTCAATGTGAACTCCGTTTTTGTAAGTACGACGGTAAATATATGCTGCAATACGAGGCAGACGTGAAATGCAATTCATTACATCTTCAAACATCGGTTCCCAATATTGCTTTTTGTTGATTCCTTTACGGTATGCAGCAGCAAAATTGCTTTCTGTTTGCATCGCAAGAATTGCTAAACTGAACTGTGTCATCGGATGCGTAGCCATCGGTAATGAGTCTAGCATATCAAATACATGCTTCGGTACATGACTTCTGCGCGCCCAAGCATTACTTACTTCTTTAGCATCATCTTCTGTAGGAAGATCGCCTGTTAGTAGTAAATAAAAAATCCCTTCAGGAAGGTTTTCTCCACCAGTTCCTCTAGGTAATTTAGCTCTTAATTCCGGAATAGAATACCCACGGAAACGAATTCCTTCTTCTGGATCTAATTTCGAAGTTTCGGTAACCATACCTATCATTCCTTTCATTCCATGATACACTTGTTCAAGTGTGTATGTCCCCAGCACTATGTTTCCATGCTCTTTTATTAGAGTCTTAATCTCATCAGCTAGTGGAAGCGCCTTCTGCGCGAATTTTTCTTTTAACGTATCCATTTCAATATTGCAAAGGGGTGTGTTTAATGACAGCGAATTTACTCATTCTCATAACAATCTTCAAAGCGTATTGTTACACTTCTTGATGAAGATCATAATTCTGATTCGTATTTTCAATATGTTCCGTCACTGTTTTTGTTTTTTTGTTTTTAGTGTTTAAGTCCAGTTGTAACATTAATATCACTAAAGTGATTATAAATGCCGCCACAATAATAACCCAAGTAAAGGTTTCAATAGCCTTCTTGGCTTTCTTCTTCGGACTTGCCTTTCGCTTAATTTTAACTCGTTTTCTAATCTTTATTTTTCTTCTTCTTTTTCTTCTTCCGCCTTCTAAATGTTCTTCAATAATTTCCCCTTCGTGCGCATTAACATCTTCAAATTCTTCTTCTTGTTCAGGTTGTAGGTTTTCCTCACTCATTTTCATTAAAAATATTATCTTATAAATTTAAAATTTCTCCCATTAAAGCAGGCAGTGGTTCCTAGCTCTTCTTCAATGCGTAATAATTGATTGTATTTTGCGATCCTATCCGATCTCGATGCGGATCCCGTTTTGATTTGTCCCGTATTTAATGCAACAGCAAGATCCGCTATTGTTGAGTCTTCAGTTTCTCCCGAACGATGCGACATTACCGCAGTATAAGCGTTTTCTTTCGCTAAACTTACTGCGTCGATAGTTTCAGAGAGGGTGCCGATTTGATTTACTTTAATTAATATTGAATTGGCTACAGATTCGTCAATTCCTTTTTGAAGGCGCTTTACATTCGTAACAAATAAATCGTCACCTACTAACTGAATTTTGTTTCCTAATACTGTAGTTAATTCAGCCCATCCTTTCCAATCGTCTTCCGCTAATCCGTCTTCTATTGAAATAATTGGGTATTTGTCGCACCAGCTCTTCCAAAAACTTACCATTTCTGATGAGGTTAGTTTGTCTCCAGTCGATTTTTTAAATACATACATGCCCGTTGCTTCGTCGTAAAACTCAGTGCTCGCAGCATCCATAGCTATAAACATATCTACTCCTGGTTTGTACCCCGCTTTTTCTATCGCTTGCATTACCGATTGAATGGCTTCCTCATTCGACTGTAAGTTCGGCGCAAATCCGCCTTCATCCCCCACATTCGTGCTAAGCCCTTTGTCTTTCAATACTTTTTTCAAAGCATGAAACACCTCCGTTCCCATTCGTAATGATTCCGCAAATGAATCTGCTCCAGTAGGCATAATCATGAATTCCTGAAAATCAATTCTATTGTCGGCATGAGCCCCCCCGTTTAAAATATTCATCATTGGAAGTGGAAGTAAATGCGCATTCACCCCTCCAATGTATTTGTATAAAGACATGCCCGATTCAATTGCTGCAGCTTTTGCAATCGCCATCGAAACACCTAAAATAGCATTGGCTCCTAAATTTCCTTTGTTTTCACTGCCATCAAGTTTTAACATCGCCATGTCGATGCCTTTTTGGTCAAAAATAGTATACCCTCTGATTTCTTCTGCAATTACAGTGTTTACATGATTTACTGCTTTCGTTACTCCCTTTCCAACATATCTGCTTAGGTCATTGTCACGCATTTCTACCGCTTCGTGCTTGCCAGTAGAAGCTCCCGAAGGAACGGCCGCTCTTCCTATTACGCCATTTTGGGTTATCACATCCACCTCTACAGTTGGATTCCCTCGAGAGTCGAGGATTTCTCGCGCATGTAGGTCTGCTATTAAGCTCATATAATGTAACGTTTGTTTATTTGGGTAAAATTAAGAAATCTTCCTCTTCTGAAAAGAATAAAGTTCATTTTTATCCGGATATTAATCATTGTACTCGTCATTATTATAGTTGTTGGGTTAGATTTCGACAATTTGCGTGACTTTTTTGATTTTAATTATATTTAAATGTTAGGATTTCCATTTGGTCGAATTCCTCTAACATCGATTGAAAAATAATTGAATTGATAATTGTAACTTGTGTTCTATTGGGAGACGTGATTTATGGAGATTATGGATTTATTTAATAAGAGTAAAATGCAGAGTGTTGAATTTTCCTTCGTTTTATCGCAAAAGCAAAGAAGACCTAAGTCGTCTTGCTCGCAAATCTTCAACATCAAGCTCAGTTCCTGTCCTGTATTTTAATGCTTCATTAAGTTGACTATCGTCAGATTTTGCAATGTTTCTAATGCAATACTCGTTTTTTTTTCAGCACTTTTCCGTATTTTTGTTTTTATATGAATTTCATCGGCTATTTACGCGTTTTTATTGTTGGGCTCTTGCTACTCGCAGGTATTACAGGTGGCGTATTTTCAGCTCATTCTTGTTTAATGAGCACCTCTCAGCCAGCGTGCAGCATTGCCGACGATAATGATTGTTGTTGTGCCAATGAGCCTATTGCAGATAAAACAACGAATCAAAATGATAGGTCATGCTGTAAAACAATAACGCCTTACTTTAATATCCCAATTTATGGTGTGGTTAAATTAATTGATATTAATCCCGATTTAATTCATTGCTTTATTACAGTTTCTTCAGTAGTGGTTGAACGACCTCTATTAGGGGCTATTCCTGCTTTTAATGCAGATGATCCTCCTGGTAAATTACAGGGTTCCGAAATTCTAATTTATATAGAAAAGTTTCTTATTTGAGATGTTTTTACGATCAATCGTAATTACTAATCTTAATAAAGAAATATATGATGAAAAAAAGAATAGGGCTGTCCGTTATGATAGCTTTTTTTAGTGTAAATACTATAGCGCAAACGGTGTTGCAAGGAATGGTCTTTTCTGCAAAAGCAGGGACATCTTTGCCTGGTGCAACAGTTGTTGAGTTAGGTACCGTTAATGGTGCTATTACTGATCTAAATGGAGGTTTCTCTCTTTCTGTTTCTACTCATTTTCCTGTTAAGATTGTGGCTTCTTATGTCGGACTTTTACCTGATACCCTTCTGGTTAGTGCCCCTTCTACAACCATTCACTTTTCATTGCATGAGTCAATGTCTGTTTCAAATGAGGTGCAGGTCGTAGCAAAGCGTCAAAGTACTGAAATCTCTACTCTTAAAACGCGTTCGGTAGAAATTTTAGGCGAACAGGAATTGCTGAAAGCGGCTTGCTGTAATCTTTCTGAAAGTTTCGAAACGAATCCTTCTGTGGATGTTTCGTATGGTGATGCCGTTACCGGGATTAAAGAAATCCAATTGCTCGGTTTGTCTGGAATATATACGCAAATGATGTCGGAGGCTATTCCAACCTTACGTGGAATCGCTGTTCCATATGGGTTAAACTTTGTTCCAGGACCCTGGATGGAATCTATTCAAATTTCGAAAGGTGCTGGATCGGTAGCAAATGGTTATGAAGCACTTACTGGCCAAATAAATATCGAGTTTAAAAAGCCTGAAAAAACGAAGCCTTTTTTTCTCAATTTATTTGCCGATGATGAGGGTAGAGTGGAGGCTAATATTGTGGCCAATACTAAACTCGCCAATAAGTGGAAGTATATGCTAATGATGAATGCTAGTAATCGAATTACAAAACTCGATCAAAATCAGGATGGCTTCCTCGATCAACCTTTGCTGCAGTTATATAATTTATATAATCGATTTATTTATCACAGTGGAAAGAATCTCGAAGGCCAAATTGGTGTGAAAACACTGTATGAAAATCGTAGCGGCGGTCAGTCGAAATTTATTAAATCAGTTGATAAAGGAACTACTCATGCATATGGTTTTGAGGTGATTACTAAGCGTGCCGAAATATATACAAAAACAGGGTTAGTTTTTCCGGCTACCCCCTGGAAATCAATCGGATTGCAATTGTCGGGAACAGTACATGATCAACAGTCGTTTTATGGACTCCGGAATTATAATGCGAAGCAACAGTCGTTCTATTCTAATTATAGTTACATCAATATTATAGGAACTACCGATCATAAGTATAAAATTGGTGCTGATTATAAGTGGGATTATTATAATGAATCGTTAAATGACTCTGCATTTACGCGGTTGGAATCTGTACCTGGTGTTTATGCTGAATATACGTATTCGTGTGATGATAGTAAATTCGGAATTATTGCCGGTGCTCGCGCCGATTACCATAATATTTATGGTTGGTGGTTTACTCCAAGACTACATGTGAAATATAACTTTACAGATAACTTAATTGTAAGAGTTTCAGGTGGAAGAGGTTATCGAAATCCAAACGTATATGCCGATAATATGGGCGTGTTCGTTAGTAGTAAAAAGTTAATCGTCTTAGAATCGCCTAAACCAGAGGATGCATGGAATGGAGGAGCAAATATCACCGGGAAAACGAGTTTACAAGGACATGAAGCAAGCCTTTCTGTTGATTATTATTATACTTCTTTTAATAATCAGCTAATAATGGATCAATATTCTCAATCAGATGCCGTTCTGTATTATAACCTAAAAGGCTCTTCAACAGCAAGTAGCTTACAAACAACACTTTCATATGAGGTCGTTGATCGATTAAATCTACGACTTTCTTATAAAATTGATGATGTGAATACCGATTATCTAACCGTGAAGTCGATGCAAAAGCCATTGCTCGCAAATAATAAAGCGTTGATGAACTTAAGTTATGCAACAGCTAATGAAATTTGGACATTCGATGCAACATTACAATGGGAGGGAAGTAAGAATCTTCCTGTTGCCGCAAATGCAAGTACTCCAATAAATGAAAATTCAATCAAAAAATCCCCCGATTATTTTCTGCTTCAAGCTCAAGTAACTAAACAATTCAAAAAATGGGAAGCATATTTGGGAGGAGAAAATCTCTTAAACGTAATGCAGCATGATCCAATTATTAGTGCAAATAATCCGTTTTCTTCAACATTCGATGCCACTAGAATTTATGGCCCGATTATGGGTCCCAAAATTTACATTGGTATTCGATTAACGATTAAATAAAAAAAATGAAAAACTACATTATAAAATTGATCTGCATCCTTTCGCTGATTTCGTTTGGCGTGAATGCTCAAATTACAAAAGCCGTAATTAAAACGAGTGGAGTTTGTGAAACCTGTAAAGAAACATTAGAACATAATCTTAAATTTGAAAAAGGTATAAAAACTGTGAATTTTGATGTGGATTCCAAGCTTCTTTCAGTTCAATTTGATCAAAAAAAGACAAATATTAATGCAATTAGAGTGGCAATTACTAAAATCGGGTATGATGCCGACAGTTTAGCCGCCGATCCCAAAGCCTATAATAAGCTGAAAAATTGTTGTAAAAAAGATGGGCACAGCCACTAAAAACAAAAAAGCCGCCAAGCCCAGTGTTGGGAGTGGCGGCTTTTTCTGTTGGCGAATAATTTTATTTAGAAGCGAAAGCTATTACATCAGCACCTGTGATCGTTTTGTCAGATAAAATCACCAATCGTTCAACCACATTTCGCAATTCACGAATATTCCCTGTCCAGTTAATTTTCTTTAACTCATCATATGCATCCGGAGCATAGCTTTTTCCAGGTATATTGTATTCGTTGCAAACAATATCAACGAAGTAGTCGGCTAACAATGTGATGTCATTCTTTCGGTTGTTAAGAGAGGGTACATGAATTAAAATTACGCTTAAACGGTGGTATAAATCTTCTCTAAATAATCCTTTCTCAATTTCTTTTTGCAAGTCTTTGTTGGTAGCGGCAATTACGCGAACATTCACCGATATTTCTTTCTCTCCTCCAACACGCGAAATTTTATTTTCTTGTAAGGCACGTAAAACTTTGGCTTGCGCCGATAAACTCATGTCGCCAATTTCATCGAGAAATAATGTGCCATTATGTGCTTGTTCGAACTTCCCTAACCGTTGTTTAATAGCCGAGGTGAATGCCCCTTTTTCCTGACCAAATAATTCACTTTCAATTAATTCAGAAGGAATTGCCGCACAGTTAACTTCAATCAAAGGAAAATCATTTCGCGAACTAAGTTCGTGAATTCGTCTGGCTACTAATTCCTTTCCGGTTCCGTTTTCTCCAGTTATCATTACACGCGCATCTGTAGGCGCAACTTTGTCGATTAACTCTTTTATTTTTTTAATAGGCTCCGATTCTCCAATTATTTCGCCAGATCGACTAATTTTTTTCTTTAAGGTCTTCGTTTCTTTTACTAAAGTACCTTTGTCCATCGCATTCCTCAAGGTTATAAGCATACGATTTAAGTCGAGTGGCTTGGAAATAAAATCGTATGCTCCTTTTTTAATCGCTTCTACCGCCGTTTCAATAGTGCCATGTCCTGAAATCATAATAATAGGTACGTCAGGCGAATGTTCAATGACTTTTTCTAGTACCTCAATACCATCCATTTTAGGCATTTTTATATCACAAAGAATAACATCGAACTTCTCTTCGGTTGCTATTTTCAATCCTTCTGCTCCGTCTGCGGCATCTTTTACTTCATGTCCTTCATACTCTAGGATTTCTTTAAGAGTATTTCTTATGCTTCTCTCGTCGTCGATTACTAATATTTTTGCCATTGTATTTTAAATATTCTTGTTTTTCTGAAGATAGTCGAAAAGAATACCTTCTTTTAATGAATAATTCGAAAGAATTACTTTCTTGATTTTCGTTTTTCTGATTACAAATGTAACTATAATGGAAGCCGCAGCGATCATATCAGCTCGCATCTTTAACATGCCTGGTATTTGTAATCGCTCTTCATAGTTGCAATTCAATAATTCCCGATGAAGTTTTTTATACTCATATAGGTTAAGTTCCTGTATTTTATTCTTGTAGTCTGGTTTTTTTCCACCTTTCAGCGATAAAATTGATTGAAATGTTTCAAATGAGCCGCTACTTCCTATCAGTTGCTCCGGATTAAAATAATGAAATGCCTCAAAAAAATCGTGAATAACAGTATTGATATAGTCTTCTGTTTTCTTTTCTGCAGATTTCAACACTTTATTTTTCAAGGGAAAAGCTTCTATTAAGCGAGCCGCACCTAAACGATAACTGTTTTTCCAAAGAATTTTCCCCGCTTTACAAATAATGAATTCAACACTTCCTCCTCCAATATCTAAAATAAGTGATGTTTTTTCGTCAGTTTTTAATGCAGAATAAACCCCCTTTGTAATTAATGCCGCTTCTTTTTCTCCACTGATGCAATTTACTTGCATTCCACAGCGTGTTTTGACCGCATTTAAAAAATTGTTTTTGTTTTTCGCATCACGAATTGCTGATGTAGCTACTGCTAAAATAGTATCAACGCCCTCATTTTTAATGATAATTGCATAATCTTGAAGAGCATTTATTCCTTTTTCGAACGGAACATCTCCAATAACATTGCATCCAATTCCAGCCGAACCCAACTTTACAACACGTTTTGTGCGCTTGCGAAAGTGTACTTTGCCATTATTTACATCCGCAATCAGCAAATTAAATGTGTTAGTACCACAGTCAATAACAGCAATTTTTGGCATGTACCTTCTTAGTTCTTATAAAATAACCACTTTAAAATTTCTTTATAAGTCGCTTTTTTGCCGTAAAGGAGAATTCCAGTACGATAAATTTTCGCCGCCATCCATGTTGTAAAAACAAATCCAACAACCAATAGTGACATGGAAAGCGCAATTTGCCACACCGGAACGCCAAATGCAATACGTACCATCATTACTACAGGCGAAGTAAAGGGTATGATAGAGAACCAAAATCCTAATTGACTATCAGGATTTGTGATAATAGATTGGGCTATTATAAAGGAGAAAATGAGCGGAATGGTTACTGGAAACATAAATTGTTGTGTTTCGGTTTCATTGTCAACAGCCGCACCTATAGCGGCAAACAGCGCGCTATAAAGTAAGTATCCTCCCAAAAAGTAAAACAAGAAGCATCCAATAATTAATGGAAAATTGATCGAATCCATATTTTCGAATATAGAAGCGATATCTTCTTTTGATATATTCTCTTGATCATTTGATTCTGTAGCAATATGTGATGCCGGCGATTGCGTTCTTACAATTTCAGCTCCCGAAGTTTTTGCCGTAAAAAGGGTCGTCACTCCAGCCGAAATGGTTACTGTTAAAACAATCCATAATAAGAATTGTGTTAGGCCCACCAACGCAACGCCAATTATTTTGCCAAGCATCAGTTCAAATGGCTTTACAGAAGATATGATTACTTCTACAATCCTATTCGTTTTTTCTTCTATAACCCCCCTCATAACTTGCACACCGTATAAGAAGATAAACATATAAATAAGTATGCCTGCAATAAATCCTACTGCAGTAGTTAACTCTGTATTGCTTTTAATGCCACCTAGCGTTTGGGTTTTTAGGTTTATGTTTGTTTTAATCGATTCTAATGTCGACTCCTCAATACCTTTAGATTTCAGTTTAGCTGTTTCTATTTGTTTCTGCAATGCTTTTTCAATGTAGGCTTTTACCTGAACATTGGCCTGCTTTTCTGTAATCAATACGATTCCTCCAGCATTTTTAATATAGTCGGCAGGTACATATAAAATGCCGTAATCTTCCTCTACATCGAACGCTTTCTTCGCTTCTTTAAGAGAAATCGTGTCGTTCACGAATAAAAACTCTTCATTACTAGGCATTAATGTAGTGAAAATTTTTGGCGCCTCATCAATAACTTTAATCTTATAATGATTGTCTTTCGAAAATTTACTAATGAGAATAGGTGCGACCATTAATAAAGCCATAAGTAATGGTCCAATAACGGTCATTACTATAAATGATTTTTTGCGAACGCGGGTAATGTACTCCCTTTGTATAATAAGTGCTATCTTATTCATGGTTGATTGAATTTGTTACAGACTGAATAAAGATATCATTCATAGATGGAATTAACTCTCTGAATGAATGAATAGTTGTGTTGATTAATATAGAGCGAAGCACTTCGTTCGAACTATTTCCAGCAAGATTTATCACCGATTTGGTCATGTCGTGGTATACCCCTGTCGCTTTAATACTATAAAGCGATGATGCTGTATTTAATGCCCCATCGTGAATAACCTCGAATTCATTAGTGCTGAATGATCGCCGCACTTCTCGAATAGGGCCAGAAAGAATCTTCCTTGAGAGATTTATAAGAGCAATATCGGTACAAAGCTCCTCTACCGACTCCATTCTGTGCGTACTTAATATTATTGAAGTGCCGGTTTTGTTTAATGCTAAAAGCTCATCTTTAATGAGATTCGCATTAATCGGGTCGAAGCCAGAAAATGGCTCATCCAATATAAGAAGGCTCGGTTCATGAATGATGGTCACGATAAATTGAACTTTTTGCTGCATTCCTTTACTCAGTTCTTCCACTTTTTTTCGCCACCATCCCTTAATTTCAAATTTCTCGAACCAATATTTAAGACGTTTAACAGCTTCCACTCGCGATAAACCTTTCAATTGAGCTAGGTAAACAGCTTGTTCACCTACTTCCATCTTCTTATACAAACCCCTTTCTTCTGGGAGGTAACCGATATTTTGAGTATGTGAAGGGTTAAGTGGTTCGCCGTTTAGTAGAATGAAACCCTTATCGGGACCAGTTATTTGGTTAATAATACGAATCAACGAAGTTTTGCCGGCACCATTTGGGCCAAGCAAGCCAAAAACCGCCCCTTTAGGAATAGAAAGGCTTACATTGTCGAGTGCTGTATGGTTAGCGTAGGTCTTTGTAACCTCTTTAATATCTAGAATATTGCTCATATTACTATATAGATAAGATTATTTTTAGATTGAAATAAAGAATGAATCGACTCTCTAAGCATAATCGCTAGAAGAATATAGCACGAAAATACCTAGGTATACAATATAATAGGTAGCTAGTATGCCCGATTCATTAACAATTAGATGCTGATAGTTCGAGAAATCCAGCTCAAAATGAAACAGCACCTATTTAAATAGAGGCAAGAAGTTAACAAAAAAAAGATGGGATTGGCGAAAATCAGAAGTCGAAAACAATGATTAGTTTAGTTGATCGACAATAAGACGACATATAAACGGCGAGGATTCCGCCATTTTATTAAAAGGACAAGGTTCAAAAGAAAGATATTCCTACCAAAACAATGGGGTAAAAGCTACTGATTTAATGAAGTTTGAACGAAACCGAATTAATTTACTGGTAAAAAGTAGGGTTTAGCAACTTTTTTTAACAGATGTAAAAGATGTGAAAACGGGTAATTATGGGTAAAACAGGGTGTTTTAGTAGAAATAAAGAAAAATGGATAAAACTTAATACACTGATAATCTGAGTATAATGTATTTATTGTAATATTTTCGCATAATTTATTTGTCTGTGTGGTTTGCTGTACTACTTTTGCACTCCCGTTAACGGATATCGAAAACGAGTTGTGAAAAAAAGTTCTAAAAAAGATTGAAAATATTTGGTAGTTAAGAAAAGTCTACTTATCTTTGCACCCCCAAATAAGAGTAACGGGAAGTGTTCTATTAGATTGTAACGAGTAAAGTAATATAAGTGCGGAGTTCAGCACCATTAAAGCGAGTGATGCGAAGTAGGCATAAGTTGCAAACGTTCTTTGAAGGATTGGAAGGAAATAATAAGCCTGTCCCGCCACCGGCGGGATGGTAAGAAATCTGAGCAAATCATTTCTACTTAGTGTAGATAACAAATATTTTACAATGGAGAGTTTGATCCTGGCTCAGGATTAACGCTAGCGGCAGGCCTAATACATGCAAGTTGAACGGGATTTCGGATAGCAATATCTGGATGAGAGTGGCGCACGGGTGCGTAACGCGTATGCAACCTACCTTTAACTGGGGAATAGCCTTCCGAAAGGAAGATTAATACCGCATAATACATTGATGGAGCATTTCATTGATGTCAAAACTCAGGTGGTTAAAGATGGGCATGCGTCCGATTAGCTAGTTGGTGAGGTAATGGCTCACCAAGGCGACGATCGGTAGCTGGTCTGAGAGGATGATCAGCCACACTGGGACTGAGACACGGCCCAGACTCCTACGGGAGGCAGCAGTGGGGAATATTGGACAATGGGCGAAAGCCTGATCCAGC
>CAIRUC010000136.1 GCA_903881665.1 uncultured Bacteroidota bacterium
GAGTCAAAACTTCCCTAATCCATTCAACGGAACAACACGTTTTGAACTTAATTTGAAAAACAATGCTGATGTAACAGTTGAAGTTTACAACGTATTAGGTAAATTAGTTAAATCAATGAACTTAACAGATTTAACTGCAGGTAATAATACTGTAACTCTTGACTTAGCAGGATTAAACGCTGGATTATATACTTATTCTGTAACAGTAGGTGCTGAAAAACTTACTCGTACATTAATGGTTAAATAATTCGGTTTAAATACCCAATAAAAAAGGGTGTCTTGATTTAATCAGGACACCCTTTTTTTATTTGTAAAAAATATTATCGAATATCCATCAAAGAATTTACACCAACGAAACGTTCTACAACAAAACCTTCACCATAAGAAGTCTTAATTTGTCTACCCATATCTACAGTTCTTCCTATCAAAAACTCAATAAACTCTTTAGAAGAAATGGCAGTAGTTGGTTCATTGCTTTTATAATTCGAATTAAAAAACTGGCTTTTATAGGCTTTTACCGATTGCATTTTCGCCTCCATAAAATCAGTAATATCGACCACAAAATCAGGTTTAATATATCTATCTTGAATATAATGATAAACCACATTAGGACGCCAAGCCTCTTGCACCTCCTCTTCCCACAGGGTAATCACTTTTGATAAACCCGCCAAGAAACAGGCATGACTAACCAACGAACTACCCTTTGCATGATCTGGGTGGCGATCTTCGGTAGCATTGCAAAGAACAATATCAGGTTTGCAATAGCGAATCCATTTTACTATTTCCAATTGATGCGCTTCATCATTTGCAAAAAAACCATCTCTAAAACTTAAGTTTACTCGCATATCAATACCCAATATACGTGAACTTTCTATCGCCTCTTCATCGCGCAACTCTACCGAACCTCTAGAACCTAATTCACCTCTGGTAAGATCAATAATACCCACTTTTCTACCCAATGCTACCTCTTTAGCAACCGTTCCACCAGCTCCAAGTTCAACATCATCGGGATGAGCCCCGAAGGCTAGTATATCCAATTTCATACATCTTAATTTTCTACAAAAGTATTAATCTATTATAAAACTCGCTCAGCAATCAATTATTAGTATTCAATGCCATTTGTTTCTGAAATAAGGATAATAAGTGCATTTTTGCAGTATGAAATTAGGAACGCAAGTACTTACGTTAATAAAGCTAGAGGCCAAACTAGAATGGAAAAACCGCCAGGCCATTACTAGCCTTTTAGTGTATTCACTTGCAAGCATATACATCTCATACCTTAGTTTTAGGCAGGTATTAGATCCTGTAACATGGAATGCTTTATTTTGGATTATTATGCTATTTGCAGGAACCAATGCCATCGCCAAAAGCTTCCTTCAAGAAAGCAAAGGACTACAATTCTTTTATTATAGCATGTTACCGCCACAAGCGGTTATACTTTCAAAAATCTTTTACAACATTTTACTACTTAGCATTCTTGGCGGGATCAACTTCTTCATTTATTCGATGATATTTCAGTCACCGGTTCAAAATAACGAGCAATATTTGATTGGATTAGTATTAGGTTCGATAGGGCTATCGAGCACATTAACATTGGTTGCAGGAATCGTATCAAAAGCAAATAACAATGCGGCATTAGTAGCGATATTAGGATTTCCGCTTTTATTTCCGTTACTATTAATAATCATGCGCTTCACGGGAAATGCGGTAAGCGGATATAGCTGGGCAATAAACCAAAGTTGGTGTGGATTATTGTTGCTACTCAACGGTATCATCATCATCCTATCTTACCTCTTGTTTCCTTATCTTTGGAAAGAATAATTATGACCTCAAATAACAAAACAATAGCGCGCGCATGGTGGTGGAAAGCCCTCGCCATTGCTATGTTGATTTACACATTTATAATGGGTTTTTTAGGAACAGTACCTGCAATGCCCATCATTAATGAATCGATACGTAATTTATATTTTCATGTAACCATGTGGATGGGAATGATTACGTTAATGTTTATAAACGTAATTTACTCCATTAAATACTTAAGGTCAGGAAAACTATATGATGATTTAGTGGGCGAAGAATCGGCAAGAATGGCCATGGTATTTGCTGGAGCTGGACTCGTTACCGGAATGATATGGGCTAATTTTACTTGGGGAGCGCCATGGGTAAACGATCCGCAACTAAACGGCACAGCTGCAACTATGTTAATTTATGCGGCCTACTTCATTTTAAGAAATGCAATAACCGACGAAATTAAAAGAGCGAGAATTGGATCCGTGTATGGAATCTTTGCTTTCGTAATGATGTTTGTATTCATTATGATTATTCCAAAAATGAATGACTCATTACATCCCGGCAAAGGTGGCAATCCAGGATTCAATAAATACGATTTAGATTCGAATATGAGAATGGTATTTTACCCTGCCGTAATTGGATGGACACTATTAGGTGTTTGGATGATGAGTTTACGAGTACGATTAAGAAAAATTGAAGAAAAAATTCACAACGCATGAAAAATAAATCACTACTATTTACTCTTTTGTTTGTTATAATGAACATTGCGGCGCAAGCGCAAAACGTAGAAATGGCTGACACGATGCGATCGAACGGTAAAATTTATGTAGTAGTTGTAGTTGCTGCGGTGGTATCTACTGTTCTATCAATTTACATGATAAGCATTGATAAAAAAGTTGCCCAGCTTGAAAAGAAAATCAACGAAAAAAAATAATCTATTTACTTTTCAATAAAACGACTATGAAAAAAATTCACATTATTGGGATTGTGCTAATAGCAGTAGCATTAGCCGTAATTGTTAGTACCGTAAGTGAATCGAGCACCTATGTAACTTTCGGTGAAGCACAAAAAAATGAAGGAAGGACCTTTCATGTAATTGGAAAAGTAAATCTTCAAAAAGACTTTTTATACAATCCAGAAACCAATGCCAATTTATTTGGATTCTATATGGCCGACACAACAGGCAATGAAGTAAAAGTAATGTACAATGGCAGCAAGCCACAAGATTTCGAAAAAGCAGAAAAAATTGTAGTTGTAGGTAAAATGGAAGGGCAAGAATTCCATGCATCACAAGTATTAATGAAATGTCCGTCGAAATACAACGGAACCGAAGCAGAAAGAACAAAAAATCTTACTTCTTCACTCTAACCAATTACCCAAACTGCTGACCGAAACGGTCAATACTACTATATGGAAACTCAATTTATCGGGGAGCATTTACAATACGGAAAGCTAGGAAATGTTTTCATTATCCTATCTTTTACTGCTGCACTGGTATCAGCATTATCATATGCCTTTCAAGTTTTTCGTAAAAACGAAGATCCTTTATCATGGAATAGGCTAGCTAGAGTATCCTTTTTTATACATGGATGTTCTGTATCGGGAATTATTGCCTTATTGTATTATTTAATACATGATCATTACTTCGAATACTATTATGTATGGCAGCATTCGAGTACCACGTTACAAGTAAAATATATGTGGGCTTGTTTATGGGAAGGACAAGAAGGGAGCTTTCTCGTATGGACGTTTTGGCATGTGGTACTATCAACAGTAATTATTATCAGAGGAAAAGACTGGGAAGCACCAGTGATGATGGTAATGATGATGATTCAAGTATTTTTAGCATCGATGCTATTAGGGTTAGAATTTGGGCATATTAAAATTGGCTCTAATCCATTTATCTTATTAAGAAACCAGGCCGACTTTGCCAATTTACCCTTCGTGCAAATGCCCGACTATCTTTCTAAAATGAAAGATGGCAGAGGATTAAATCCATTGTTACAAAACTACTGGATGGTAATTCACCCTCCTACTCTATTCTTAGGATTTGCAGCTACAGCCATTCCATTTGCATTTGCGATGGGCGGACTTTTAACCAATCGCGTAAAAGAATGGATAAAGCCTGCCTTATCATGGGCATTCTTTGGTGTAGGTATTTTAGGAATTGGGATATTAATGGGTGGAGCTTGGGCCTATGAAGCATTAAGTTTTGGCGGATTTTGGGCATGGGATCCAGTAGAAAATGCTAGCTTAGTACCATGGATAACATTAGTTGGAGCAGCACATGTAATGCTTATCAATAAGAAAAATGGAACATCCCTTTACAGCAGCATAATACTAGTAACTGCAACATTTGTATTAGTACTCTACTCTACTTTCTTAACCAGAAGTGGCATCTTAGGAGAAACATCGGTACATGCATTTACTGACCTCGGAATGACCGGACAATTACTATTATACATGGCCTTTTTTACCATTATGGCAATTGTATTAATTATAGTAAGAAGAAAGAAAATCAAAGATCCGAATGAAGATGAACATACCAGCAGTCGTGAATTTTGGATGTTTATGGGAATGCTTGTATTAGTAATATCAGCAGTACAAGTAACAATAACAACCTCTATTCCAGTAATCAATAAAATATTTGGCACTAAGATGGCGCCTCCGGCAGATGCCATTGATTTTTACAACTCATGGCAATTGCCTTTAGCAGTAATTGTTGCCTTACTAATTTCGGTTGCACAGTATTTTAAATGGAAAAAATCGAACGGCAAAGAAGTAACAAAAAAATTAACACTATCATTTATCACGGCACTAATTTTTGCCGGAATAATAGAGTACTACTTCCGCTTTCCTCGAGTACAACATGTATTATTATTATTCACATCGATTTGGGCTATTACTGCCAATTTAGATTATTTCATACGAGTATTAAAAGGCAACGTAAAACATTCAGGTGCTAGTATTGCTCATATTGGAATTGGATTTATATTATTAGGAGCGTTAATTTCCAATGTAGAAAAACAAGTTATCAGTCGCAATATGCTGAATGTTGACCTTGGAAAAGATTTTCCTAATAACGAAAACATTTTACTGTACAAAGGGGATACATTAGCCATGGGCGAATATTATGTATCCTACAAAGGGAAAGAAAAAGAAGGTGTAAATATATTCTACGAAATAGAATACTTCAAAGCCAATCACACTACTGGCAAAATGGAAAAGCAGTTTTCACTAAAACCAATAGTACAGTTAAACAATCGTATGGGAAATGTTAGCGAACCTGCAACACATCGCTTTTTATCGAAAGACATTTACACGCATATTACCTATGCAGAACTCGACGAAGACAAAAACAAAGCTGACGAAGACGGTTATAAAGAACCCAAACCTCATATGATGAAAGAAGGTGATACTATTGTTGCAAGTAATTGCATGTACACCTTTGTTCTTCTCAATAATAATATTGATAAAAAGAAATACGAATTAAACGACGATGATTTGGCTTTAGGAGCAAAGATCAAAGTTACTGATGTTAACAAGAAAGAATATTATGTAGAACCGATCTTTGTTTTAAGGGGATCGACACCATTTACCTTATATGATGAAGTTGAAAAACTCGGAATAAAATTCGGGTTTTCAAAAATCGACACCGAAAAAGGGCTAATGGAAATAAGCGTTGCTGAAAAACAAAGTAATAGCCGCGACTTTGTAATTATGAAAGCGATTATATTTCCTCAAATAAACTTTTTATGGTTAGGATGTATATTAATGTTCATTGGATCGTGGGTGGCAGTAGCGAAACGAATCAAAGATAATAATAAAGGTATAAACTAAATGTGCAATATTGCCATAATCGGGTCGGGTAACCTGGCTGTTCACTTGGCACCTGCACTTAAAAAGTGCGGATATAACATTCAACAAGTTTATTCAAGAAACAAAGTAAGTGGAAAGAAACTTGCACTTATAGCGAAATCAGAATTCATCGAAAGCATTGACAAAATCAATAAATCGATTGATTTTATTTTTATCTGCGTTAGTGATCATTCTATTGCCGAAATTTCGGCTAAAATACCCTCAGGCAAGCACATTGTTGTTCATACTTCGGGAAGTACATTTCTAGATGTATTAAAAAAGAATCATAAAAATTGCGGAGTATTTTATCCGGTACAAACTTTTACCAAAGGGATAAAGACGGAATGGAAAAAAATACCGGTTTGCATTGAAGGAAGTTCGAAATCAGTAACAGTAAAATTACTAGAACTTTCCGAAAAAACAGCCGGACCAGTATATAAAATAAAAAGCGAGAAACGACAACAGATTCATTTAGCAGCTGTTTTTGCCAATAATTTTTCAAATGCGTGCTATAATATGTCTGCAACACTTTTAGCGAAAAACAAAATCGATTTCAATATCTTACTTCCATTAATTGATCAAACGGCCTTCAAAACACATTTTTCGACTCCACAAGAGCTTCAAACAGGGCCAGCAAGGCGTAACGACCAAAAAGTAATGAAAGAGCACCAAATCCTTTTAAACAAAGACAAAGAATTAGCGAAAGTATATATACAACTTAGTAAATACATTCGCCATCACCACGCGAACGATTAATGAATTCCGGCATAAGGAAATACTTTTTTCAAATAATCGAGACGTGAAGAATTATTTTTCCCAGGAAAAACTCCGTGGCTCACATTTTTAATATCTTCTACCGAATAAAAAGCATGGGGATTTGTTTCTTCAATTATTTTTTTTACCGTGTCAATATCTTTTCTTTTCACCACGACCAATAAAATTTTCACAGGACCTTTAGAACCCTGGCCGTCCATTGTTGTTACACCAAAATCATTTTGCACTAAAGCCGAAATCAACATGTCGGGATTAACTGCCGTAATTACCCGCATAATTTGCAAACCCAATGCTAAACGTTCTTCAATTTTAATTCCAACAAAAATACCCATCGAATAACCAGAAGCATACGCTAAAAAGCAAACGGGATTATGCAAATTCTTCATGATTTGTGAAATAGCAATTAGCCATATCATCACCTCACCAAAACCAATAAAAGGAACAATATATCGAATCGATTTCGACAAAAATATATTGCGCAATGTAGCCAAGGTAACATCGCTCATGCGCGCTAGAAATATCAAAAGAGGCAAAAGCACCCAGTTAAAGACATCTGATTGCATAAATGTATGACTAAACATAATCAGCTATAAGTTTTTTCAATAATTTATGCACACCAACAACAGCCGTACTTTTTATTATATTAAAATCGTGCACATCATAAGGCAATTCAGCATTCGGATCGATGAGATATTTATTAGTCGCTTTAACAGCATAATGCAACAAATTAGCAGCGGGATAAACAGCCAACGAAGTACCTATAACGATAAATACATCTGCAGTTTGTGTAATCATCATAGCCCGATTCATTGAAGGAACATCTTCCCCAAACCAAACAATATGCGGACGAAGTTGGCTTCCTTTTTCGCAGATATCACCATCTTTTAGCTCCCAACCGTCTAATGTATAAATTAAATTCGAATCAATTGTACTTCTAACTTTTTTTAATTCCCCATGTAAATGTAAAACACGAGAAGAGCCAGCACGCTCATGCAAATCATCTACATTTTGAGTAATCACATGAACATTAAAGTACTTTTCGAGCTTAGCAATATCAATATGAGCTTGGTTAGGCTCAACTTCATATAATTGTTTTCGTCGTTGATTATAAAATTCAAGAACGAGATTACGGTCAGCGATCCATGCCTGAGGAGTAGCTACATCTTCGATGCGATGATTTTCCCACAACCCATCACCACCTCTAAAGGTTTTAATTCCGCTTTCGGCACTAATACCTGCGCCAGTAAATACAACCACCTTTTTCATATCCCCAAAATCACAAAACAGTCCAATCGTTATGAAATTTAAATCCACGCAACAGTTCCTCCGTCTTCATTCTTTTTTTGCCTGGAATTTGCACTTCTAGTAAATGTAAAAACCCATCGGCCGCGCTAAGTTTCAAAGAAGATTTACCATCAGAAATTAACTCATGCGTAAGAACAGTACCGGCCATCTCTGGCATTGATTTGAAAATTTTAAGAGGAAAAACCGATCCATCCTCTTTCTCAATATCAACAAATGCACCGGGGAAAGGACATAAACCTCGCACATGATTATGCAATTCGACAACAGAGCGACTGCAATCTAATTTGCAATCCTCTTTAAATATTTTAGGCGCTGGCATTAACACTTCTCCATCTGAAACAAATGTTTCTTGACTATGAGAAACGGTAATACCCGAATCAAGTACTTTTACAGTATCAAGTACAAGTTTGGCACCTATCATCATCATTTTATCGTGTAGTTCACCAACTGATTCATTTTCACTGATCGGAATTTCTTTACGAAAAACTATATTTCCTGTATCAATTTCATGACGAATAAAAAAAGTAGTTACACCTGTTTTAGTTTCGCCATTCATTA
Source organism: uncultured Bacteroidota bacterium (assembly GCA_903881665.1). Taxonomy (GTDB): domain Bacteria; phylum Bacteroidota; class Bacteroidia; order AKYH767-A; family OLB10; genus CAINEC01. The sequence continues at coordinate 8,287 of CAIRUC010000136.1, forward strand.
CTGCACGATTAATAGGTGCCGCGCCTCGATACTGAGGCAGCAGCGAACCATGAAGATTAAACGTTCCATATTTAGGCATCGACCACAATACTTCAGGCATCATGCGAAAAGCTACAACAATTTGCAAATCAGCTTTTAGTTCACGAACATCATTTAAAAATTGGGGATCACTCAATTTCAGTGGTTGCAGTACTTTCAAATTATGATCGAGCGCATATTGTTTTACGGCAGAGACATTTAGCTTTTGTCCTCGACCAGAAGGTTTATCAGTAGCAGTTACAACAGCAACTACCTGATACCCATTTTTAATTAAAATATCGAGCGAAGGAACTGCGAAATCAGGTGTTCCAAGAAATATTATTTTCATTTTTTCAGCACTTTAATATCAGTAATACGGATTAATTTTCCGCCCATACAAGTAGTAAATAAATCTTTTTCATTAGTATAAAGAATGAAAATATTTTTGCCATTTAAAGAAACGGAATCGGGTAAATTTACAGGTTGGTATCGAAAAGAATGTTTGTCTTCGAGCAGAAATTTACAACCATCCAACGATCGGGCATCCACCACACTAACCTCAAGATACTTTGATAGATCTAATTGTTGAACCTGCAAAACACTTTTCGCTTTACAAGCAGAAAGTAGTACAAACAAAATATATATTCCATACATTTTAACCATGATCAGCAGCTAAATTTTCGATATTTAATTTCCATTTTCCAGAATATAAATATCCAGCACTAAAGATACCCATTAAAAGCCAATAAATTATTTCAGCGTACCAAATCGTTTCAACAGCAGCTTTAAAAAAAAACGAGCAAGAGAAAATATAAATAAGGTAGATACTGATATTAGAGATTTCAATAAACATTGCGGCCTTAGTACTTCCTGTACCTGAAATAGCAGAAAGAAAAACCATGCTTACTGAAAAAATAACTGTAGCGAAACAAATAATATAAAAACTTCCTGTAGCATGCGCAATCAAAGCATCATCGGAAGTAGTTAGATGAAATATAAATCCAGGAAAAAGTAAAAAAAGAAAAGTAGTAATTAATCCCGTAATAAAGCTCATTAAAGCTACGCGCTTTATTAATAAAGACACTGCTTCCAACTTATTTTGACCAATCAAATTTGAAACCATACTATTTGCTGCTTGCGAGAACCCCCATACAGGAGTCATAAGCACCATATAAATACTCCGAACGATATTAGAAACGGCCAATTCATGAGCCCCTAATCTTTCTATTAGCACAAAAAAAGTAAACCATGCCATCATTGAAATAAGATGTTGAAAAACGATTGGTGCGGAAAGAAAAAATATTTGTTTGGTTAAAGGAATGCTCAAATTTTGAAATCGAAATAAGTTAAACGTTCTAAAAGTTGAATGACGGAAAGTATATATTATAGCATAAATTGCGGCAGCAGCTTCAGCAAGGGCCGAAGACAAACCGCTCCCGAAGATTCCTAATGCAGCAAACCCGAAATTACCCCATGTAAGGCAATAATTAAAAATGATATTCAGCACCATCATCACAATGGTAGAATAAGTAACAATTCGAGTAGAAGCCAATCCTGTATAAAAAGAACGTAGCGCAATTAACACCATCATAAAAAACAGACCCCATGAGCGCGCAAACAAGTACTCCACGCAAGCCGAAGCTACGGCGGCATCCGAAATAACCAAATGAATAAATGCGGGCATTAAAACATACACAAGAATTTCCATCAGCAAGGTAAACGACAACATGAGAAGAATTCCATTGTCGAATATTTCACCTATTAAATCACTTCTTTTTTCACCCTCACGACGAGCAATCAGAATTTGGAGGCCAATGCCAAATCCAATACCAATCATAACTAGAATAAAATAGAAAACACCACCCAATGCAGAAGCGGCAAGCTCCTTCTCTCCTACACGTGCAACAAATGCGACGTCGGTAAAATTAATAACCGTATTAGCCAGACTACTTAAAATAATAGGCCAGGCAATCCGCCAAATTAAAAAATAGTGTTTAGCTGCTTCCATAAAAAAGGACTAATTGCCCTTATAAACCATTTTATAATGCGGGATATTCGCTTCATAAAAGAGCTCGCCTTCAGACACAAATCCTGCCTTTTCATACAAATTCATCGCAGACACCTGCGAATGCAAATATATTTTTTCATTTAAAGGTAATACCTCTTTTAAAACAGTATTCACCAATGCTGCACCAACTCCCTGTTTTCTGAAATTCGCTAAAACTGCAAATCGCTCCAACTTCACTCCTTTATCGGTAAAACGCCAACGAGCAGTACCAGCAGGATCATGATCTACCAACGCAAGAAAATGAGTAGCACTTTCTTCAAAATCGTCATATTCCTCTTCGGGTGAAACCATTTGTTCATCAACAAAAACTTTTTGTCGAATAGCAAAAGCGTGATCGGCCATTGCTTTATCGGAAATTTTAAAAGAAACTGTAGTTATCATAGCAATCAATTATGCTACGAAAATACGCAAACTTCATTCACATCTATAAGGAGGTTAAAATAATTAAAGTATAACCACCTGATTTTGCCATGAATTGCCAGCCATATCATTTATTTTAACAGTGTAACAACCAGGAAGCAAGCTATTACTATTAACATTTAACATGCTATTAAAATCAGAAGTAAACTCATTATAAACTAATCGCCCTGCATTATCATATAACAAAATATGACATGTACCAACTCGATCGGAAGGCATCACAACAGCGAATGAGCCATTATTAACAGGATTGGGGAACAGCGCTACAACACCCGAAAACATCTGTTTTACAGATTTAATATTTGTAATTAAGTACTCACCATTAAAATCTATTTCTTTAATTCTATAATAGTAAACACCAGACCCCATATTTACATCAACAAAATTGTATTTATTTAACACGGAAGAATTTCCAATTGCTTTCACTTTTCCAATTGAAAAGAAATTCTTACCATCTGTACTTCTTTGAACTTCAAAATAATTAGCATCTTTCTCACTTGCTGTACTCCAATCGAGATAGGCATTACCATTAAAACCATGTGCATCAAAAGCTACAAACTCAACTGGCAACGGATTTGAACCTCCATTTGAATTCGCCAAAGTAAACAACCGATCGAAACCAGTAAAATTAGTACTTGTGATGCTTCCAGAACCATTCGCCGTACCTACTCCGCCAACATCGAGCCATGCTGAAGCACCATTATCGCGCGCCACACGAAGATTGGTATAGTCATTCACTTTATCATCAGATCCATAAGATAGCGTGATACGAGCACTTATTAAATTAGAAACTGCGGTACGATCAATGGTATAATAACGAATGTCGGATACCCAAGTTAATGTACTTGGCAAAGTAAATCCCATCGCCCGTGCCGAACTACCCCATGCCTCACTAGTATACGTAACCGGAACAACGTCAGCGTGCCGTACAGAAAGTATCATTGGACGATAAGCACCATTTTTTCCAACAGGAATATTCAAGGTCTTAGAAGTAGCGGAAGCAACAATTTGTGCTAATGGCCCATCCACATACGATAAAGTTGAACCTATAGAAGTTAATGCATTTGCAAGGCACGTTATAAAATTAGTAGATGAAGAATACAATACCCCATCTGTTAAAACCAATGCATTACTAACTTTAGAAGAAACACCTAAACTTACACCGAAAGGATTATTGATTGACAATTTATAAAAAGTTGTTGTTACAGCTCCCCCGATCCATTGTCCTTCGGCAGCTTGCATTAAAACAGTACTGTTCTGCTGATTAAAAGTACCATCATTGAAAAAACCATGCAGACCATCAAAATTATGAGTCAACATCATTACTTTCGAAGAACCAGATGTTCCAGAAATAGAATTAATATTGAACACTTTATTAGCTTGAATATTTAAACTTAATAATTTAAAATCGGAAGTCGAAGCAAAAGAAGTATACAATGTAACACTATTCGATAAAGGGCCTGTAACTTTAAAGTTTGGTTGCGTAATTCCAGCATATGGAACAAAATTAAATGTTGCACCAGCAGCGGTCGAAGCATTCCCAAACTCTACAGTACCATCAGTTACTGCAACGGTACCTGCCATTCCATTCAAATCAAAATCAGCTACAGCAGGACCAGTTGAATTGGGTTTTTGCAAAACGATATTTCCACCGCTCATTGTAAATGAACTTGACGCAGCATTGTTAATTTGAAATAAGGGATCAGCTGATCCAATAGTTCCTGAATTGCAAAGTATTTTCCCGCCAGAAACTGACACTAAAAATGCATCAGAAGCACTTCCTGTTTTACATGTAATTCCACCATAAACACTTAATAAGCCACTAGAAACATTGACTTCAGGCAATGTTGAACCATTATTGTAATATCGAATTCCTCCCGTACCTGATGTATTGCCAACCAAAACTGTACCTCCAGTAACAAACATCTTGCCTTCCAAAAACATATATTGGTTGCGAGGAGAAAACCACATCGTACCTATTGGAACATTTACTTGTGCATCTACAGTTAACGTATAATTACCTAAAGATAGATTTACTAAATACGTTCCTGTATTGTTATGAATATATGTTCCGAATGTTAAAACCAAATTTCTTATTGCAGGTTCGAAATTATTGCTTTGCACTTCTACTTTATACGTTTTTAGAGTACTCTTGTACATTATCACTTTGTTAAGATCAAACACCCCAGTTCCACTGATGGTTGAATTAATTCTTGAATTAAAAGTAAGATTTACTAAATCGTCGGCATCTGAATACAAATCCATTGTTCCATTATTAACAATGTTTCCGCTTATATACAAACTATGTGTTTTTGATGCGTTAGCAACATATGAAAATTGTGCTCCGGTATTAATAGTTAATGTTCCTGCAATTGTCATTGTCCATGCTAAATACGGCGAAAAAAACAATGCTCCAGAAGTTCCTTGTCCAACAGTAATGCTTGCAATAAGTGCATTCGCATTCATGTAAATTGTATAACCATCTCCAATAAAAACAACATCACCCCTAAGCGGATATGTTCCTGTATTCATAGGGCTTCCATACGTTACCGTAGACCATGAGGTAGGATCTGTCCATAAACCATTATTCTTTGCAGAATAATAATTACGAGCTGAGGCTTGAACTACGAAAGCTAGAAAGAATGCCAAGGTCAATAAATTGACTTTAAGAAAAGGCTTAATGAGTGTTTTCATAGGGAGATGTATTAGACATATTGGTTGGTGTATCAAAAGTGCATACATATATAGTTAGAAAGCATCCGAATCAGCCTTGAAATTACATTTGTAAGGTATTATGAAAAATGTTACGAAAAGAGACCACTAGAATCACAATAAAAAAAGTATGCATGAGATACATCGACCTCATGCATACTTTAAAACTAAACAATAAACAATGGAAAACGAATTGAATCTATTCCACAATAACACCTGAATCGGCTATTTTATTATCATTATTATCATAACAAACGAACTTATAATAACCTGACTTCATATTATTTGGAAGATCAATATTTATCACGTTTTTGCAATCGGTATAGGTTGTACCGGCGCATACATAACCAGATGATGAATACATATATACATTCACTGAACTGAACGATCTATTGCCTAAGTCAATATGAATATGGTTGTCGGTTACTGGATTGGGATAAAAACTTAAATTCGATATTTTTGAATTAGTTAATACGGTACGAATGGCAGTATAAAAGAAATGACCATTTACATCTACTTGTTTTAAACGATAGTACAATGTTAGTGGCAAATAAAAATCATCTACAAAATGATACGTACTAATTTGAGACGTTGTACCCATAGCCATTACTTTCCCCACCTCTTCATAATTTAATCCGTCAACTGATCTTTCTATCGAATAATAATCGGCTTCCGATTCAGAAGCCGTAGCCCATGTAAGATGTATATTGTTTCCATTTCGTTTTGCATCAAAAGAAAGCCAGTTTACAGGCAATGGATTACTTCCTCCTACATTATTTCCTAAGGCATAAATTGCACGCAAGGAAGTTATACCATCTACCGTAATCGATCCAGAAGGCGATGAAGTACCTGCTCCACCTTCATCGATCCAAGAGCTAGTACCATCGAAAGAAGCCAACCTTAAATTAGATTCGTCGGCAACACCATCGTCGGTGTCATAATAAATAGTAATAGATGCTGTAACCAATGCATCCGATCCTACTCTACTGAAAGTATAATACCTGAAAGCAGACACTTTATCGATAGACGCAGGAATAATATAACTTAAATTTCCAGCAGAAGAATTTATCATCTCTGCTGTATACGCTACAGGCGATGAAGTAGAATTACGCACAGTCATTGAAACAGGCTTATACGTTCCATCTTTGCCTATAGGAAAATTTATTGTTGCATCTAACGAAGAAGCAATGGCAACTGAAAAACTTCCGTCAATAAATGAACTTGAACTTCCTAAGCTATTCGATGATCCTGTTAACATTTGTATAGAACCAGCATTCACAATTGAGACCAAACCATTGGTGAGGGTTAATGTGCCTGCAATTTCCATGTTTGAAGAAACCTGAATGCCCATACTATTATTAATTGTTAGATTATTTAGACTATATAAACTACTACCCGATATTTGCTGTGCTTCACTAGCCAACATAAGTAAGGTTCCTGTTCTATTATTAAATGTTCCATCGTTATTAAAGCCTACAACGCCATCAATGGTTGAAGTTAAAATTAGCGATCGGCTGTTATTTGTTGAACCAGATGCCGACTGAATATCAAACGACTTATTATAATCGATCGACAAGCTTAACGCTTTAATATTATCAGTTGAATTATTTCCCGGCTGCAAAGTGGCTGCGTATAGTGAAGATCCTGTTATTTTTATAGAAGGGAGAATAACGCTCGATGAAGGCACAAAAGTAAAAGTAGTATTATCAGTTGTATTTTCATCACCAAACTGAACAGTACCACCTCCCACGCTTACAGAACCATTACTACAACACACCGAAAAATCATTTACCGAAGTACCGGTTATATTATTTTGAGAAAGTATTATGGATCCGCCTCCCATTACAAAATTACTTCCTGCTACATCATTTAAATTAAAAACACTTCCAGAAGTTCCTATTGAGCCCGTATTTAGGTAAACGGTTCCTCCTGTCATTGTAAAGTAAACGGGATCGGTAGATGCACCCGTTTTATACGTGCAGCCTCCATAGATATCCAATGTCCCTCCTTGAACATCCATGCGCGGCGTAAATGCTCCTACTTTATCGTATTTTATTCCGCCTGCTCCCGACGATGAACCAATTTTTAAAATTCCACCAGTAACCACTAATGATCCACTTAATGTTAGATCATCGCTATTAGGAGAAAGATGAAGTTGACCTTGACTAACTTTCACTACAACATCAGAATTAACTATAAAGGAAGATCCCGAAGGATTTACTTGAAAAGAGGAATTATTATTATGATAATAAGTGCCATAAGAAAGTGTTAAATCTTTAATTGCTGCCTCAAAAGTAGATGATTGAATATCTATTGTATAAGCCGATGAAGTTGATTTATTTAAAACGACATTATTAAGATCGAAAGTTCCGCCACCAGAAACAGAAGCATTGGTAGTACGATTGAAAGTAATATTAACAACATCGTTAGCATCTGAATAAAAATCGATGTCACCGTTATTAATAATACTACCACCTTCAACTAACGTATGACTTCGGCTACTATTACCGTTATACCATAATTTAGCACCTGCATTTACTACTAAATTATTTTGTATTGTTAGCGTATAATTACCTGATGAAGAAAATTCAACAGTACCAGAAGTGCCCTGTCCGAGATACAATACTCCGCATGTAGGACTAAAATTCACATACACCGAATAACTATCTCCAATGCAGGCAGAATCACCTGTTTTCGGATAGGTACCACTGTTAGTCGACTGACCGTACCCCGCCGTTGACCATGTTGTAATATCATTCCAATTACCTCCTGAGGTTTTTGAATAATAAGTAGTAGCATTTGCTTGATTCATGATAAGCAAAGCAACTAAAGCGATAAAATAACGAGCTAACTTTTCCATGTTTATTTGTTTTTATTAAATAAACACAGAGCACCAATCATTCCAATAACAATAAAAGTTTTTTCGAAAAACGGAAAATCTTACATGAAAAAAATTGCAATAAAAAGTAAAAAAAGTCATGTTCAATTACCTTCTATGCAGGAATTACATGGGACAAAAATATTTTATTGATGATCTTAATCAGTAATACCTTACAGTTTTGATAGGCGATCTAATACAGTAACTACAAGTTGATGCATCGATTCTTCTGGATTTTTGCTATACTGTTGCGCAATTCGATTAGCCACAATTACGTTTACAGCACAACAATGATGGCCTAAAAGTTTAGCCAAGCCATACATAGCACCCGTTTCCATTTCAAAATTCGTAACACGGTGACCATAATAATTGAATGCAGTTAACTTTTCGATTAAATCATGACGCGAAGGAGCCAAACGAAGCATACGCATTTGAGGGCCATAAAATCCTGAACAAGATGCAGTGATACCAACAAACATATTTGGAGATAAAGCCTCAAACAATTTTTCGGATGCCTTAGCGAGGTACGACTCAGGGAAAACCGATTTATTGGGCAAATGAGCTCTAAAAGCATCAATTATCCCCTTTTCTTCATCATTATTTACCAAATTATAAAAATTTAATAAGCCATCTAAGCCCAAACCAAACGACGAACAAACAAATCCATCTACGGGAATGTTCGCTTGAAGCGACCCCGAAGTACCTATCCGAACTAGATTTAAAGAAGTCAAAGAATCCTTTATAGTTCTGGTTTTGAGGTCAATATTAACCAATGCATCTAATTCATTATATACTATATCAATATTATCTGTACCAATTCCGGTTGATAAAACTGTTAATCGTCTCCCCTTATAAGTACCTGTATGCGTTACAAATTCCCTTTTATTTTTCTTAACTTCGACAGTGTCAAAATAACTGCTAACCAAGGAAACTCGGTCGGGATCCCCAACATTGATGATAATATCACTAATATCTTCAGGTAAAAGATTCAAATGATATACACTTCCGTCCTTGTTGAGAATTAACTCAGATTCTGTTATTTTCGACATATGCTAAAAACTAATAATTTTGCAAGAGAACAAATATAAAATTTAAACTTAGATGTGCGCCTATCAGAACCATATTGTTATTCCCATTGACTTTAGTGAGCAATCCTTAATTGCTTTAAATCAGACTTATAACCTAGCCCGCTTAACCAAGTCGGACATCACCTTACTTCATGTAATTGACGGTGATATGTTTTCGGCAATGATCAGCATATTTGGTGATAAGGAAGAAAAAGAGAAGATTTACCGAGAAGGGATCAATGTTGAACTCGAAAAACTTGCTAACGAAACAAGAGCAAAATCGGGATTAGAAATCAAAACCCGAATTGAAAAGGGTAAAATTTATGATTGTGTAAACGAAGTAGCGACCGAACTAGAAGCGGCCTTTATTGTAATGGGCACTTCAGGAGCATTAACATTAAAGAAAAAAGTTATTGGATCGAATGCAGTTCGTGTAATTGGAGAAGCTCCTTGTCCCGTAATTACAATTAAAGGAAAGGAACATAGTTCGGGATGCAAAACCATTGTACTTCCGCTCGATTTATCGAAAGAAACAAAAGAAAAAGTAGTAAAGTGTATTGAAATTGCTAAGTTCTTTAATTCTGCTGTAAAAGTAATGTCGATTGTTAATACTGATGATGAATTTTTCACCAACAAGTTAACGCGTCAAATGAGTCAAGTATTGGATTTTCTGCAAAACAGCGGAATCGAAAGTACAGGCGAATTCATAAAAGATGACGATATTGCACAAGGAGTACTGAAGTATGCCAACAAAGTAAATGCTGATTTAATAATTATTATGACTCAGCAAGAATTAGAATTTACTGATTATTTTATTGGAACAGCATCAGCGTATATCATCAATCATTCTGAGATACCAGTTTGCAGCATTCGTCCAATGGAAAGAAAAGATACTACTGAATACGTAATTTAATCAAATTAAATTTATTATTATGAACAGGATATTCAAAATCAAAAAAATTCTAATTCCTTTTGACTTTTCAGAAAGTGCGGCTTTAAGTCTCGATCATGCTGTAAAAATGGCTAAAATGGTGGGTGCTGAAATAGTATTACTACATATTGTAGAAACAGCCACTTTTCCTAGCTCTATAGCACATGCCTTTTCAGGATTCGAAAAGAAAGTAGAAGAAGCTTCTAATGATAAGTTAAACGAGCTTGCCGAAAAAATCAAAAATGAAAATGAAATTACTGTTCATGTTTTAACTGAAGTTGGTAAAACCTATAAAAAAATTGCATCAACAGCTAAACAAAGTCACATCGACTTAATCATGATGGGTACTCATGGTTCGAGCGGAAGCAGTTATACTATAGGAAGTAATACAACACGAGTTGTTCAAGAAGCACATTGTCCGGTTATGTCATTTCAGACGCATGCCAACAAAATAGGTTTCCAAAAAATCATCCTTCCAATTGATGATTCTCAAGAATCACGGCAGAAAGTTCCATTTGCTGCTGAATTAGCAATCTACTACAAAGCACAAGTACAAATTGTAGGATTAATGCAATCGGGCAATGAAGATTATCAGCGAAAATTCAAAATAAAAATTGAACAAGTAGAAGATTATTTCAGCCTGCATAACATTTCAAGCAACGCGCATTATTACACAGGAGATCTAGCTAAAAACACAATTAAAGCAACGGAAGAATTGCAAGGCGATTTATTAATAATTATGACCGAACAAGAGCTAGGATTTGCAGGATTATTAATGGGCAATTATGCAACTAAAATCATTAATGGATCAAAAATTCCAGTAATGACCGTACGTCCAGCAGAAATTGATCCCGATCGTATTACTGTTTCATTCTAATCAACAAAGGAATTCGCAAGCAGAATCCTTCTCAATCAAGCGAGAAGGATTTTTTTCAATAGAGCTTTTTATAATATGTAATTCCCATGAGTTTAATTCACCAATTACTCGCCAAACATTTCGGCTACAATCAATTTAGGCCGTTACAGGAAGACATTGTGCGTTCTGTAATGGAAGGACATGATACGCTTGCATTGTTACCTACCGGTGGAGGAAAATCAATATGCTTTCAAGTTCCTGCATTAGCGAAAGACGGAATATGTTTAGTTATTTCACCTCTCATCGCATTGATGAAAGATCACGAAGAACAATTAAAAGAAAAAGGAATTAGAGCTGCTGCCATTGTTTCAGGAATGAAAAAATCGGAAGTAGAAATTGTAATTGGAAATTGTATTTACGGCGACTACAAATTTTTATATGTATCGCCCGAGCGACTAGCAAGCAAATATTTTCAAGAGCAGCTTATTCGAATGCCACTTAGTATGATAGCTGTTGACGAAGCACATTGCATTTCTCAATGGGGTTATGATTTTCGACCACCCTACCTTGAAATCGCAAAAATCAAAGAACTATTTCCTACTATTCCAATAATTGCATTAACAGCTTCGGCTACAAGAGAAGTACGTGACGATATATGCCAGCTATTAAATTTCAAAAAGGGATATAAAGTATTTACAAAAAGTTTTGCTCGTTCTAACCTATCGTACATCGTGCGACATGAGGACAACAAATACGAACGAATGATGCGAATTTTAAATTCCATTCCAGGAACTTCCATCATCTATGTTAGAAGCAGAAAAAAGACACAAGATATTGCTCGTTGGCTATTAAGCCAAAGGATAAAAGCCGATTACTATCATGCTGGCATCGACTTTAAAATTCGCACCGAAAAACAAAAGCGGTGGATGAACAACGAAACGAGAGTAATTGTAGCAACCAATGCGTTTGGAATGGGAATCAACAAGCCAGATGTGCGTTCTGTAATTCATATGGATTTACCTGATGATCTTGAAAGTTATTATCAAGAAGCGGGGCGCGCCGGAAGAGATGAAAAACCGGCGTATGCAGTAGTGCTTTACAACAACAACGATTTAAATGAAATAGAAAGAAAGAAAATTACTAATTTCCCTGAGATAAATGAAATAAAAACAGTTTATCAGGCATTAAGTAATTATCTACAAATCCCTATAGAAACAGGCGAAGGACAAACCTATGAATTTGATTTGCTGCAATTCTGCACAAACTATAAACAAGATCCGGTAAAAACGTACAATTGTCTTAAAATATTAGAATTAGCCGACTATCTCACACTTAGCGAAGCACTATTTCTTCCTGCAAGAATTAAAATTCTATTAAAAAATTTAGATTTATATGCCTTTCAAGTTGAAAGAAAAGAATACGACCCCATTTTAAAAGTATTGCTACGGAGTTATGGCGGCATCTTCGACGATTATGTACGCATTAATGAATCTGAAATTGCTCGGCGACTTGAAACGGATAAAAAAACCGTTTTTGAATTACTCAAAAAATTAAACAAATTAGAAATTATTCATTATTTACCATTAACCGATCAGCCACAAATAACATTTACCTGTAATCGAGAAGATATAAAATATTTACGAATTCAAAAAGAATATCTTGAAGACCGCAAGAACAGATTTGTAGTGCGGGCTGATGCTTTCAAAAACTTCATCAGCAATAAACAACAATGCAGAAGCATGATGATTCTTTCGTATTTCGGAGAAGAAAATTTAATTCGCTGCGGCACATGTGACTATTGCAGAGAACTCAATAAAATGGAGTTAAACGAAATTGAATTCGAAGACTTAAAAAATAGCATCCTTACTCGCTTAGAAATGGAAGCTACCTCACCACACGAAATCGTAGCGCATATTCAAAGTATCAGTCCTAATAAAATTACAATTGTAATTCAATGGATGCTCGAGAACAACATTATTCATACAGAAGCAGGAGGACAATTAGTACTCACTAAAACTCCATAAACAAATAACAATCCCTGTTAACAACAAAGAAATACCATTGGGAAAATATCCATAAATAGTAGTATTTTCGTCACTATGGAAATATTTCATGTAGGCTTTATTTCAGTGCGTTTATTAGATATTCTCGATATCCTGATAGTAGCATTCCTGCTTTATAAAATTTATCAACTCTTAAAAGGAGGCACTGCCATGAATATCTTCGTCGGAATCGTTTCGATGTATGTATTGTGGTTTTTATTCGTGAAAATTCTTGACATGCAATTGCTAGGAGCAATACTCGGACAATTCATGAGCGTAGGAGTATTAGCATTAATCATCGTTTTTCAGCAAGAAGTAAGACGATTTTTATTGGTTTTGGGCAGCAATTCGTTTGCAGGAAAAGACAGCTTCACTCGAAAACTGCTACCATGGAATTGGAATAGCGCACCAGCAACGGCGCCCACTATTACCCCTATAGTAAAAGCGTGCGCAGGAATGGCTAAAACAAAAACAGGAGCCATTATTGTTCTTGCTCGCACCTCCGATTTGAAATTCTTTCAAGATACAGGAGATATTATGGATGCGGATTTATCGAAAAGATTATTAGAAAGTATCTTTTTCAAAAACTCTCCGTTGCATGATGGTGCCGTCATTATTGAAAACAATAAAATTAAGGCAGCACGTTGCGTATTACCCGTAACTGAAAATACGGATTTGCCTGCACACTACGGAATGCGTCATAGAGCAGCCTTAGGAATAACCGAACAAAGTGATGCTATTTCTATTATTGTATCAGAAGAAACAGGATTAATAAGTGTTGCAATAGAAGGTAGCATACATGCTAATTTGAGTCCCGTAGAACTCGAACGATTACTCGAGAAAGAAATGTAATTTATTTCATCGCCGCTTTTGCTGCCTTTAGCTGATCAGATCGATCGAGGTATTGTTTCGCAAGCATTTCGTTACCTTTATTTCTCCACGTAATACCCAAGAAATAATTGGCCATTTGATTATTAGGATCAGCTGCTACCGCTCTTTCAAAATTAGTGATCGCCAAATCATAATTTCCCATCATTCCATAAGCACTTCCTAAATTTGACCAAGCTTCCGAATAATTAGGATTTAATTTAACAGCCTTTTCAAACAACTCAATACAACCGGTAAAATTATTTTCGCTAAACAAAACATTTCCCAAATTACTATAAATTGTAGGCTCATTTTTATTCGCTTCAATTCCCTTATTAAAAGCAGCTTTAGAAGCTACATTATCTTTCAATCGAAAATACGCTAATCCCATTTGATTCCAAGCATCGGTAAACGTAGGATTTAACTCAACAGCTCTCTTTAAAAAAGTAATGCCCTGCTTTAAAATTTGCTGTTGTTGCGCAGGCGTTTTCCCAGCTAACACATCGTCTTTAATTAAATAATTACCCATATAATATTGAACGCGGGTACTATTAGGCGCTGAAAGTAATCCTGAACGATATAAAGTCTCATTATTCTCCCAAACTAAATTGCGAGCCATCGACATTCCTGAAAAAAAAATTAGAGGAAGAATAGAAATTATTATTATTGTTTTTTTAGTAGATAGAGGTGCCTTTTCAATGAAATAATTAATACCAAGCACCAATGCAAAACAAATTCCCCAACTCGGCAAATACATTAATCGTTCACCCCAATGAGTACCAATGATAACAAAAATATTAGAAGATACAGAAGCTGTAATAAAGAAAAATAGCAATGCAAATGAAAGTGCATTTTTCGATTTAAATTGCATAAATGCCACTACTAGCATGCTCACCAACAATATGGCGGCAAGAATAAAACCCATATCAGAAACACCAGCAAAAGGAATGGCAGGATATGACAAATCGAATGTTAAAGCAAAAGGTAAAATCATCTTCAATAAATATCTTCCCAACAAGAAAATAGCAGTAGTATATTTCGTGATTGAATCAGGAGCCGCCATTAACATATTATCGGTAAACGATGGTGGCAAACTAAACTGATTAAATCCAATTGCATTCTGACGCATCATTAAAAACCATACAGCGGCAATCAAAGATGCTCCAATAGGAGCGAGAATCTGTTTAAAATTCTTTTCGGTAAAGTAATAAATGACCAACGGGAAAACGGCAAGCAAAGTAATAGAAGATTCTTTCGACAACATTGCCATAAGGAAAAACAAACTCCCCTTAATCATGTGGGCTAAGCGACTAGTTATTCCATAGCGATAGAACGAATGCATGGCAAGCACACCGAACATCATACCCAATAATTCGTCTAAACTTTTAATATTCGATACTACCTCCGTATGAATAGGCATTGATGCAAAGAAAACAGAAATAAAAAATGCCGCTATTTTATTTCCTTTTAACACATCTGAAAGAAATCGAAAAGAAAAAACACAGGTAATTGAAAACACCATCACGTTGGTAAAATGTGCCAAAAAAGGTGAATTAGGCGCCAAGGCCCATTGAACAGCAAATATTGATTTCGTTATAGGACGATATAAATCATCGGCAACAAAGATATAACCATAACGATAACTCGTTTTAAAAATCTCACCAATAGCGCTCCATCCTTTCAGCGTACTTTTATTCTCGAGAATAGCAGCATAATCATCGAGTGCATAACCAAATTTTAGCGAATTGGCGTACACCAAGAAACTAATTACCGCAACGATCCACAAATAGTATTTTTCAAAGCCTTGCTCCTTTTCAATATTTATTGATTTAGAAGTTGTACTTGGTCTATTAAATTTTTCTTTACGCGTTGCTTTTTTCATCATTGTTCAATTATTTTATTTTAGCTAACGAATCTTGAACTTGAGTATTCGCCTCAAATTTTTTTATTAATTCTTCGGGGGTAAGGCCAATATTTTCGAGCATAATTTTCACATCGCCAGCTAATACATGATTAGGGTATTGCATTAAAAACTTATGGTAAAACCCTTTTGCTGCTTCTACATCATGAATATTATTTTCGGAAACAAATCCTTGCATAAACAATGCGCGAGCTGTTTTTCGATAATTTGGAAAACGTTGAATTCGGCCATAGAAATCAACAGCATGAGAAGGCTTTCCTATTCGCATACTTACTTCAGCTGCTCTGAAAAAATAATCGGCGCACAAAGTATCATCCTTAAATTCATCAGTATACGCAATGTACATATCTACCAAAGAATCGCCCTTCTCCACTGGAATTTCACCCAAGGAATCACTTGTAACCACCGCTTCTGCATTAGCAATAGCGTCTCTTAATTTCATTTGCGGCGGCTGACAAGAACTTATAGCCACAAGCAGCACAATTGCCACCACCAATCGATTCATTTTTATTTTTATTTTCATTTTTATTTAAACGGACTTCCTGGCTCTTTAGCCATGTGATTATACACTAATTTATCCATCATAGAAGGAAAAAACTTATTCAACCAAACTGTTAATTTTCCGTTTCCAGTTAATATTAAATCACGTTTCCTTTTCTCAACCGCAATTAATATTCTAAGGGCCACTTCATCGGCAGACATCATTTTTTGCTCATTGCGTGGCGATTCACCTTGCGTACTTCCATCGGCCGACAAAGCAGTATTTCGGATATCCGTAGCCGTGAATCCCGGACAAGCTACTAAAACATGTAAATCTTTCTTCAAGTTTTCGGTACGTAATGTTTCTAAAAATCCTTCCATCGCAAATTTAGAAGAAGAATAACCGGTGCGGCCAGGCAATCCTTTTTTTCCGGCAATTGACGAAACACCCACCACACTCCCCTTTGCCTCGAGCAAATAAGGCAATGCGAATTTGGTACAATAAACAGTTCCCCAAAAATTAGTATCCATCAATTGACGAATCACTGACAAATTAAGATCGGCAAACAAAGCACGCATCGAAATGCCTGCGTTATTAATCAATACATCGATTCTGCCGAACTTTTGTACAGCGGCCTTAATAAGAGAAGCGCAATCGTTTTCCAAGCTCACATCAGCTGTAACAGCCAACACACGACTACCTGAAGGATCGAGAGAAAATGCTACCTCATTTAATTTTACACTATTTCTGCCGCTAACGACCACAGAATAGCCCTTTTTAAGAAAGGCTGCCGCACACGCTTTGCCAATACCAGATGAAGCTCCAGTAATTATTACCACTTTTGTTGCCATAATTCGATCGCAAATGTAGCTTATTCCTCTATTTTTGCATCAAGACTCTAAATTATGCAATTAATTGAAGTTAAAAATGCGAAAGAAGTAAATGCTTTTTTCATGGTACCGTTTACTATTTATGCTGGCGATAAAAACTGGATTCCGTATTTGCGCCAAGACATAGAAAAGATTTTCGACCCCATCAAAAACAAGATTTATGGGGAAGGCGGCGAAGCGATTCGTTGGATATTAAAAAATGCGGAAGACAAAATCATAGGACGCGTAGCCGCATTCATAAACCCCCGAGTAGTAGATACAACAACGTTTAAGGCGGGAGGCATGGGTTATTTCGAATGTATTAACGACGAAAAAGCGGCATTTATACTTTTCGACGCCTGTAAAAAATGGCTAGAAGAAAGAGGCATGGAAGCCATGGACGGCCCAATAAACTATGGCGATCGCAATATGTTTTGGGGATGCATGACAAGCAACTTTGAAGAGCCGCCAGTATATCAGATGAATTACAACCCTCCGTATTACGTTGATTTTTTTGAAAAATACGGTTTTGGGACCTATTTCAATCAATATGTTTACTGGAGATCTTTAGAAGAGAGTGCTCAAGCTGTTTTTCACCGGAAATACAACCTAATGAAAGACGATGCCAACTTCGAATTCAGAGATATTAATGGAGTACATTTAGACCAAGTAGCAGAAGATTTTAGGACGGTCTACAATGGAGCATGGGGAGGGCATTCACATTTCAAAGAAATATCAGCAACAGCGGCTAAAAAGCTAATGAAATCGTTGAAACCGATCGTTGACCGCAACATAATACTTTTCATCTATTACAAAAAAGAGCCGATTGCCTTCTTTGTAAACATACCAGAGCTCAACCAAATATTCAAGTATGTAAATGGGGATTTAAATGTAATTGGGAAATTAAAATTCCTCTACAACAAATGGAAGAACCCTCCTACCCGAATGCTTGGGCTCGTTTTTGGCGTTGTAAAAGAATGGCAAGGAAAAGGAATTGATGCGGCACTAATTGTATTTGGCCAAAAATCGATCATCGATAAGAAGAAATACAAAGACACCGTTTTAACGTGGATTGGCGATTTTAATCCGAAAATGATAAAGATTGCCGAAAATTTAGGAACCACATTATGGCGATCATACAAAACGTATCGATTTCAATTCGACAGAGGTTTGCCATTTGAAAGGGCACCAATTGTGGGAGAATTGAGTGAAAAAGACCAAGAAAAGCCTTGAAATAATATTAATCTAACAAAAAAAACAAGTAATCATCTCTGAAAATCAGTCGATTGATTAATACTTCAAAAAATAATACCAAATATTTGGGGAAGGTAAACTTGAAATACTACTTTTGCATCCGCTTTTGGCCTACATGACCAGACGCTAACCAAAATCAGATTCCGTAGCTCAGCTGGTAGAGCAATACACTTTTAATGTATGGGTCCTGGGTTCGAGTCCCAGCGGGATCACAAGTAGAGCATCATTTAAGCTCGAAAGCCCTCAAGTCAATGACTTGGGGGCTTTTTTATTTCAACTCACATCGTTTTAAATCGTTTTTCGTCAAGTTTTCTTTCACCAATGTTTCACCAAACTGAAAGACATTTCACCAAAATTTAAAACAATGACCAAAATCTCAATTTCATTCTTCCCTAACTCGCTAAAAAAGAGCGCCAAGAACGGATGTCAGTGCCAAGTTTTGGGATTAGTCCAAAGATTAGGTCGTCACCTGAATAATACAAGTATGCTGGACTTCCACCACCAAAACCAAAACTTGTTGCTTCGTCTACTTTTTTTGTAAGTACAGTAAATTGTTGTTCTGCTTCCGTAATTGTCATTCCGATTTTTATGTTGCCCAATTTACCTTTTGAAATTTTAAAGTCGTCAAAGTCAACTGAACTTTCGGATTGCCGCTCGCTTGTCAAGTACGTTGTAGTTTCATTGTTTTCAGTCGTGGTTGTCGAATTGCAACCAAACAAAAGAAATCCAATTAAAAGAGTCAATATTTGTTTCATTGTCGTGTCGTTTTAAAATTGTCTATAACATTTTATTTACGAAACACTCCCATCTCCATCCCAACAAACAACAAGTTTATTTAAGAAATAATTGATTACATTCAAATTTAACAGCATTAGAAACACTTGAATTCATTATCTTAATATATCTTAATATATCAAAAATAAATTAAATTAATTATTTGAGAATTTATAGACATGAACATTAACTCAGCTTATATGCAATAACTATATTTTTACTCTAATCATCTAAAAAAATATCTAATTATATCGATATCTTCTTTTAGGTTCTTGGGTATTAGTTTATATTTTGCTACTGCTTTTTGGCATCTATCATGGACTTTACGGGTTAAGAGGCATTATCCTTGAGTTGACCCCCTCGGATA
>CAIRUC010000137.1 GCA_903881665.1 uncultured Bacteroidota bacterium
AGGACCGCGGCGTTCATTTTTTTTATTTTCATTTTTGTTGCCAATCTAAATGCCCAATCGGTATCTATTAGTGGGAATGTATATGATATTTCGGGGAGGCGTCCCATTGAGTCTGTTATTGTTTATAGTTCTGCAAATCGTGCGATCACTGATTCACTAGGCCATTACCAAATTCTTGTAAAAGCAAAAGATTCCCTTTGGTTTTCCTTATTTGGGAAACACACGCAAAAGTATACCATTGACACTATCGAGGATTTGCAGCACTTCAATATAATGATTCATGTAACAGGCTATGATTTACCGGAAGTGCGTGTTCGGAACTCCTATTATAAAATAGATTCCATACAAAACAGAGCAGATTATGCTAAGTTTTTTAATTATTCAGCCCCTGGATTGAAACTAAGTAATAATCAAAATTTGTTTGGTCCGAATGGATTAACGATAGGCTTTGATTTAGATGAAATTATTAATATGTTCCGTGTGAAGCGAAACCGCAATCTGCAATTCTTACAAAATAGGTTATTGTCACAGGAGCAGGAAAAATACATCAACTACCGCTTTACCAAAAGATTCGTTCAAAAATTGACCCATTTAGAAGGCCCTGAATTAGATAAATTCATGGAATATTGTAGGCCAGATTATGCGGTATTAGCCCTACTAAATGACTTAGAATTAGGGGTATTCATTGAGAAAAGGTTTGCTATTTATAAAAAAGGGGGATAAAGCCCTGCCATTCATCTATTTAGTTTCAAAAAAAAGGCTTTTTTGGCTATCTTTAAAGCTAAAATCGAACTGTTTTGAGAAAATTACATCTACTTGCCATATGCGCCACTTTGTTAGTGGTCGCATGTTCCAAAAAGCCGAAGTCGGCAGATAAATTCAATCCGAATGCGCCTGTCTCTGTTGATATTGCTGTTATCGAGAATCAAAAAATCGATAAACAAATTGAAGTAAATGGTTCCGTGTTAGCCAATGATTATATTGACCTTCATCCAGAAACCAATGGACGTGTTGTGTTTTTACAAATTCCCGAAGGTAAAATGGTTCAATCGGGTACTGTTTTAGCAAAACTAAATGATGCTGATTTACAAGCACAACTTGAAAAAATAAAGGTCCAATTAGAATTAGCTAATATTAATGAACAACGCAATAAGCAATTGTTGAATGTAAAAGGGATTAATCAAAGTGATTATGATATTTCATTACAACAAGTAAAAAGTTTAAGAGCGGACATTGCATTCACACAATCTCAAATTGATAAAACAATTATCAAAGCTCCTTTTACTGGATTGTTAGGGTTACGACAAATTAGCTTAGGGGCATTTATTAATAATACAACGACCATTGCATCGCTTCAAAAAGTAGATCAATTAAAAGTTGACTTTACTTTACCTGAAGTTTATCAAGGCTTTATTAAAGTTGGTAAAAAAGTAAAAATTGAAAGTATTGGCGGGGGTGATGCAAAATTAAGTGCTACAGTTACCGCTATCGAGCCTCAAATTATTGCAACCACACGCAATATTAAAGTGCGTGCTGTATTACAGGGAAAATTATTACCCGGTTCCTATGTAAAAGTAATGCTTGGAGAAAATACACAAAAACCAACCATCTTAGTGCCTGCAAATGTAGTTATACCGGATTCTCGTAGTAAGCAAATAACAATCGTACAAGGTGGCGTTGCAAAACTAATTGATGTTGAAACTGGTTACCGTACTACTTCCTCTGTTGAAATCACTAAGGGTTTAAAAGTGGGTGACAGCATTATCGTTGCAGGAATGTTATTTGTGCGACAAGGAAGTAATGTTAAAATTGGCAAAACAGTGAAGCTTACCGATATCACTAAGTAGTGCATTAAAATAAATTTTATATTAAGTTATACTAGATGAACATATCTGAACTTTCCTTAAAACGACCAGTACTTGCTACTGTTATGAATATTGCCATCATACTTTTTGGTATTGTTGGTTTTACATTTTTAGCTTTACGTGAATATCCTGCGATTGATCCACCCATTATAAATGTTCAAACCAATTATTCAGGTGCGAATTCGCAAGTAATACAAAGTCAAATAACGGAGCCACTTGAAAAATCAATCAATGGTATTCCAGGTATTAAAACAATTAATTCATCTAGCTCTGTTGGATCATCTAATATTACTGTTGAATTTAATTTAGGGGTAAACTTAGAGACTGCGGCTAATGATGTTCGTGATAAAGTGAGTCAGGCTTCTCGCAGTTTGCCTGAAGATATTAGTAGTCCACCCGTTGTTTCAAAATCAGATGCAAGTTCGGATTTCATTGTATTGATGACTTTAAAAAGTAAATCAAAAAGCATTTATGAATTAACGGAGTATGCGGAGAATGTTTTACAACAGCGTTTTCAAACGATAGATGAAGTGAGTAATGTGAGTGTTAGAGGTAAGCGTTATTCAATGCGTATATTTCCTAATTCAGATTTGTTGAATGCATTTGGTATTGCTTTTAATGATATTCAAGTGGCGTTGAACAAAGAAAATGTGGAATTGCCCGCAGGAAAAATTAATGGTACTAAAGCAGAATATATTATTCGAACATTAGGTCGATTATCTACAGAGGCTGAATTTAGAAATATCATATTAAAGCAGGATGGCACTGGAATTATTCGATTAGGGGATGTTGCTAAAGTAGAATTAGGCCCAGAGCAAGAAGATCAAGCTGTTTATTTTAATGGTGCGCAATCCATTATGGTAACACTTTCACCACAACCTGGCGCTAACTATATTAAAATTGCCGATGAATTTTATAAGCGTTTGGACGAAATTAAAAAATCAAATAAAACGGATATTGAATTTGATGTGCCTATTGATAATACAAAAAATGTACGTAGGGCTTTAGAGGAAGTGAAGGAAACAATTTTTATTTCATTTGCTTTGGTGGTACTCGTTATATTTTTCTTTTTTAGAAATTGGTTGATAGCAATCAGACCACTTATAGATATTCCTATTTCTTTAATTGCGACTTTTTTCATTATGTACCTTGCAGGTTTCTCTATCAATGTACTTACATTATTAGCCATTGTTTTAGCAACAGGGTTAGTGGTGGATGATGGAATTGTGGTCACCGAAAATATATTTAGAAAATTAGAAGAAGGCTTGCCTTTAAAAGATGCAGCTAGAGAAGGTAGTAAGGAAATTTTCTTCGCTGTAATTTCTACTTCTATAACGCTGGCCGTGGTATTTATGCCAGTTATATTTTTACAAGGGTTTATTGGTTCCTTATTTAAAGAGTTTGGCGTTGTAGTAGCCGGTGCCGTTTTGGTATCTGCATTTGTTTCCTTGACCATCACGCCAGTGTTGAATGTTTATTTAAATCGGAAGGATGGCAAACAAGGAAAGTTTTATGAGCAAACAGAACCCTTTTTCAAAGGGATGGAAAACGGTTATAAAAATTTATTGGCTAAATTTTTAAAAATACGTTGGATGGCTTGGGTGATTGTGTTAGCCTGTGTTGGGGTAATCGTTTTAATTGGAACTACCATTCAATCTGAGTTAGCGCCAATGGAGGACAAGGGGACCGTTCGTGTTACGATGACAGGACAGGAGGGAACTAGTTTTGAGGACATGCGTAGTAATTTATTAAGAACTATAAGATTGATGCAGGACTCTGTTCCCGAACATGCATTTACCTGGGGTAGTGTTCCAGGATATGGCGGCTCAAGTGGAAGTAGTAGCGCATCCGGAAGGATTGGATTTGTGCCTTTATCCGAGCGAAAAAGAAGTCAAACAGAAATTGTTAATGATTTAAATAAAAAGGTAAAAAAATTCAAAGATGTAAGAGTGTTTGTGGTGGAAGAGCAAACTATTTCAGTAGGTATTTCCTCTAGAGGTTCATTACCTGTG
>CAIRUC010000138.1 GCA_903881665.1 uncultured Bacteroidota bacterium
ATTTAACAGCCTCTACTTTTTTACTGTCAACAATTTTTGCATAGATCTGTGTTGTTTTTATTTCGCGATGACCTAGCATTTTACTCACCGTATAAATATCCGTCCCATTTTCTAAAAGTAACACAGCATGTGTATGTCTGGCGCAGTGAAACGTAATTTTCTTTTTTATACCTGCATCCGCCACCCATTTATACAATGCAACATTCATGTAGGCACTATAACTTAATCCCACGAATAAACGTCTACTATCTTCCCCTCGTTCGCCAAGCAATTCAACGGCTTGCTCACTGATAGGTAAATATTCTTTTCCTCCCGTTTTCTTTTGACTGAACGATAATTCGTAGCCTCTTTTATCAGAATGACGCAGGTTCAACCACGTTAATCGGTGAATATCACTCCAACGAATACCCGTTAAGCAGGAAAAGATGAAGGCAGCTTTTAAGACGGGATACATACATTGGGTAGTGGCTAAGGATTCAAGCTCTTCAAAAGTCAAGTATTCACGATTGGATTCAGCGGGTTTAAATCCGCGAACGAAATCGGACAGATTCTCAGCAATAAGTCGATCTCGATAAGCTTCCTTTAAACAAGCTTTCAATTTGTTCAAGTACGAACACTTGGTATTTTGGGATAGTGATTTGTTACTTTTCGTCTTTGCGATCGTATCTAAATACAATTTAAAAAAATTGCAGCTCTCCACGGACATATCCGCCATTCTGAATTTTTCGCCAAAGCATTTTACTAAATGTTTGTGTGCAGAATCCCAATTTCCAAAATTGCCCGATGAGCCTTTACGTTCATCTGCTTTTTGTTTAAAATACGCGATAAAATTACTTTGGGCGCTAGAAATGCGCTTGGTACCGTGCTGACCATCCTGCAATTCAATTATTTTCTCTGATTGTATGCGCTTGACTAATTGCATGGTCTTGCTATTTTCAAATTTCTCCGTTCTTGTGATCGGATTGGTGTAAATAGTAAGTTTAAGCGACTCTCTTTTTCGCACACCATCTTGTAAAAAGTCGAGAAAAAGTGAGCTTTTTTCATCGCTTGTTTTGCGTTTTCTGATTGAAACTTTCATCATAAATTTTGTTTTAACGTTTGCACACTTTGGGCACAGACGATTTTTTGCGTCCAAAGTGTGCCAAAATTGCACAAAATATATTAAAATTGCGCAAAATACTTTTCAACATATCTTCTTATAATATGTTGAAATAAAGTAATTTGAATCAAAATTGTATGATGGAGTGTGTGCGCTTATGTGTCATTATGGCAGGTTATTTGCCGATACAAAACTTGCTAAATATATTCCCCAATAAGTCATCTGTATAAATTTCGCCTGTAATATTTCCAAGTTGGTAAAGTGCTTCTTTTAATTCAAGTGCTAAAAAATCACTTGTTAAATTTTCGTCCATTCCTTCTATTACTTTGGTAAGTGCTGTTTCTGCTTTTAATAGTGATGATGCGTGACGCGCATTGGTTACTAGCTGATTTTCGTTTTCTTTGTTGGCTACGCCCGATTCAAATATCAGCAGTTTTTTTAATTCGTCTAAATGTGTTTTGTTTTTTGCTGATATAAAAATAGATGCTGGAAGCGCGTGATAGGGTAGTAGCGCTTCTACCGAAAATTGATCGGTTTTATTTACTACTGTTATTATTGAAATTGTGCTGTTCCCTGATTTTAATTTTAATTCTTCTAACTCTTTAAGTATTTCTTCTGGATTGCTTTGTGCTGGATCACAGAGGTATAATGCTATACTTGCTTTCTCGGTATGTGAATAGGTTTTCGCTACCCCAATTTTTTCTATTGCATCTGTTGTTTGACGAATCCCGGCCGTATCCATAAATCGAAAGCGATATCCTTCTATGATTAGCTGATCTTCTACAACATCTCTGGTGGTTCCTGCGATCTCACTCACAATCGCTTTTTCTTCATTCAATAACGCATTCAATAGTGTGCTCTTTCCTACATTGGGCTTGCCCGCAATTACTACGGGAATTCCGTTCTTCATGGCGTTTCCGGTGTCGAAGCTGTTTCTTAGTTTTTTCACTTCTTTTAACAGTCCGTTTATTAATGCTCTCAGTTGATCACGATTGGCAAATTCAACGTCTTCTTCAGCGAAATCGAGTTCGAGCTCTATTAGCGATGCAAAGTCCATTAGCTGTTGCCTTAATGATTGAATTGTGCTGTTGTATCCTCCGCGTAGTTGTTGAATCGCCGTGGTATGCGCACTCGCGTGCTGCGATGAAATTAAATCGGCTACCGCTTCCGCTTGCGTTAAATCTAGCTTTCCATTCAAAAAAGCACGCATGGTAAATTCGCCTGGCTCGGCTAATCGCGCCCCGCTAGCTTGTAATACTTGTAGTAGTTGTTGTTGAATATAGGTGGACCCGTGACAGCTTATTTCTATAGTGTCTTCGCCAGTATACGACATCGGATTTTTAAAAACACTTATCAGTACTTCATCAATAATTTTATGTTGATAAAGTAGATTGCCAAAATGTAGCGTATGGCTTTTTGATGAATTGAAATCTTTCTTTTTCCCTGACTTGCTTTCAAAAATGCCGTTTAGTATTTCAAAAGTTTTTGAACCGGAAATTCTGATCACCGCTATAGCTCCCATGCCGGGCGCTGTTGCTAATGCACAAATGGTATCACTTCGATCGGGTAATTGCATCCGCCAAAAATAGAGAATCCGTTGTGATGCTTTGTGTATCACAACGGATTTCTCAGGATTTATTTGGCTTTACTGTTTTATTAGTCGTTTACTGTAGTATTTGTTCTTAACACCAACTCTCACTAAATATATTCCCGGATTTAATTGACTGCTGATTTCAGCTTGCCATACACCGGCTTCATGCTTATTCCCTTTGGAAAGTACTTGAACCATTGATCCTTTTGAATCATATACTTCGCAATTTATTTCACTTTCTTCTAAAAGCGGAACTTCTATCACACTTCCTGCATTAGTGGGATTTGGATATAGTTTTATCGGATTACTTAGGTCAATACTTGTGATGGCTGGTTCATCAAATCCTGTTTTTAATATGGCAGCACCTAGATTCTCATTTCTTGAAATGATGATTGTTGTACTAGCATTAAATTTCACACTGGTACCTGCAGCATCTAATGCCGTTAAAGTGTTGCTTGTATTAGGATGTTGAATCGACATAAATAGGAATTTATAGTCAGGGGAAAAGGTAATTCCCGTAGGTTCACTACCGGTAGGTACTGTTCCAAATATTGAAACTTTAGGTGAAGCTTGTGTATGTCCTTTTTTTACAACCCATATATAGTTTTTTCCACCATCTTGTAAAACCCAAAGGTTTCCTTCTCCATCAAATGCAAGATTATCGTTTCCAATTCCCCATGGTTCTACTACTGTTCCTGTTCCGTAGTCAATGGTATAACTCATACCACCTACGTAGGTAATAAAGTTGGCCGCTGTTGTGCCATTGTCTTTAAAACTGTATACACGACCGTAGCCTTTCGAAGTGAAATATACATTTCCATCAGGCCCATATTCCACGTCTTCAATGCCATTGAATTGTGTAGCACCATTTGCTATTGCTAATGCGTAAGTGTTATTTCTGTCGGCTTTGCTTGTATTTGGTACAACAATCCAGGTTGCAGTTGTTTTTGTTGGCGCACCAGAAACTAACGTACTATCAAGTTTTAAAACGTATAATGTACCAGCAGATAAATTATTAATAGTTGTAGCAACAAATTTGTAGAGACATCCAGTTACGTCATCTTCTCCAAAATAAACTGTTTTTGAATCAGGAGCTACCGTTGCGTTTTCATGCGCCATGCGTCCCATTGCCCAAAGTTTTTCTTGCTTACCATTACCGTATTGTTTAATGGTTTTTGTAATAGGGTCGGCTTCTACCAACCAACCAACATCTTGATATCCATCTAGGTTTACATCGCCTGTAGCTCTCGTTTCTTCGCCACTAAGTGAAGTTCCCCAAGGGGTTACTGCACCAGAGCAGTTTTTCTCGAGTTTTACTAGGTCGGTTGTACTAACACTTATAGGTTGGGAAGTAGTTATTCCCCATAATTTAGTGGTGGTACTATAATTAATAGCAAAGTTTGATATAGATCCTGTTGGTGTGGTTTCATGATTTAAATGGATATAGCCATTGGTACTTGATCCGCTAATTGGAATGTATCCAGTGAAATCAGATCGAGCAGGAACTTTTCCGCCTACCGTATAAAACTGACTTTCGCGTGCAATCATTTGGAAAGTATGGGTAGATGGAATTACTAAAGCTTGGGTCTGTGCCAGCGGTTGTAGTGAAGTAAAAGTGGCTATGGTTGGTTGTATAGCTGCAATTGGTGTGGCGATAAGTTGTAAGTCAAAGCTTAAGTCACTGCTAGTAGCATTGCATTGATGAATTTCTACTGCAATATAATTGGTGCCGTTTGCAAAATAGGAGGGTAGTAGTGAAATCGTTTGCCAAGTAGTACCATTATCAGTTGCGCAAGTTGTTGCATATGTATTATAAGCAACGGTTCCAGTTGGCATATTTGTTCTGAAACGTTCGGCTCCATTTACGTAAACAATAGCTCCATCATCCCGTTTTATTTGTAGTGTTAAAGATGAGTAACTCTGGCCAGGGGTAGCAATGGTAACTGCTTTTCTAAAATAGGTGGTCACGTACTTATTGGTGGCACTAGGACCAAATGATACAATCGTAGTTTCATCCCCTTGTCCGAATCCTAATTCAGCATTTCCAGAAGCCCAAGCTGCATCGTTAAAAGAGCTTGCCTTCCATGAAGAGCCTTGGTTACTGCCATTGTCGAGGTACTTCCAACTCGATCCAGGTTCTACAAGTGTTACGCTTTGTGCATAAACTCCACATACATATAATATTAATAAGGATGTCAGTAATCTAATTTTCATTATCTTCTTTTTTGACATTATAAGTGCAATTTACTGATATCTAATAGACTTTGTCAAGGTTTTGAGCCATTTTCCTGCTGAAGTTGTTGAATTTAGTGGTGAATAAACATTTTTAGGGATTGACTAGGATTGCTTTTCTTTGCCGTTCTAATGAATTCCTATACCTTGCCATTGATTCTTTAAATTCACCTTCTTAAATTCTTCTTTAATAGCTTATATGTTCTTCGTGCTTTCAAAAATGCTTGACGTAGTGATCTCTCCATTAATGTGGATTATTATACTCGGAATATGGGCTATCCGATTGTCGGTTAAAAATCATCCTTCAGCCCGTAAGTATTTATTATTAAACATGTTATTACTGGTTTTTTTTACAAACCCATTTATTGCTAATTCATTAATGAAAGAATGGGAGATGGAGGCCATTTCTGCTACTTCTATTCAAACTCCTTATGACGTAGGAATTGTTTTAGGTGGAAGTATGCGGTACTTCGATCAACAAACTAATAGGGTAGTGTATAGCAGTAGCGTTGATCGATTAATTCAGGCTTTGCAGTTGTACCACGATAAAAAAATCAATAAAATTTTATTGTCGGGAGGATCGGGGTTTGTGAACTTTAAAGAATGGAAGGAGTCGGGGTTATTGGCGGAGGTATTATTAAAAAGTGGGGTAAAGCAAGAGGATATTATTTTAGAAAACAACAGTAGAAATACTGCTGAAAACGCCATGATGTCTGCCGAAGTTTTAAAGAAATTATATCCTAGCGGGAAGTTTTTATTGATTACTTCAGCTTTTCATATGAAGCGTTCTCTTTTATGTTTTAAAAAGGCCGAGTTAGCCGTTTATCCTTTTCCTGTTGATACGCGTTCGGGTGGTGATATTTATACCCTAGATCGATTAATACAACCTGATGGTGAGAATATTTCTACATGGGATCTTCTTATTCACGAATGGGTGGGAATGATTTCCTATAAGGTAATGGGATATATCTGATATCAATAAAAAAAGGCTCCGAAGAGCCTTTTAATAGTTATGATGTATTCAACCAAATCAATCAAAATCCAGTAACTCAATCAAACGATTAAAATCGTCGTTAGAGAAGTAGTTTATTACTAATTGTCCGCTACCATTTTCTTTGTGCTTAATTTCTACTTTCGTTTCATAACGATGCGCTAATCGCTCTTCAATATTTCTAATTTCAGTATACCAAGTTGGACGTTTATCGTCTTTGCGATTTCCTTTTTTGGGTGAGGCCGAACGAACTAATTCTTCTGTTTTACGAACACTTAAGTCGCCAGCAAGAATATCATTGAAAATTTGCAATTGCATCATGATATCATCTACTCCAAGAATTGCACGCGCATGGCCCATGGTAATTCTCCCATCACGAATAGCAAACTGTACTTGTGGAGGCAATTTCAATAATCGTAGGTAGTTCGTTACTGTTGAACGATCTTTGCCTACACGTTCTCCTAATTGTTCTTGCGTTAAGCTGCATTCTTCAATTAGTCGTTGGTAGGAAATGGAGATTTCAAGTGCATTTAAATTCTCACGCTGAATGTTTTCTACCAATGCCATTTCTAACATTGATTGATCATTCGCAGTGCGCACATAAGCTGGAACTGATTCTAATCCCGCAATTCTCGATGCCTTAAATCGACGTTCACCGCTAATAATTTGATAGCGATCGTTACTTACTTTACGTACGGTAATGGGTTGTATAATTCCCTGCTGACGAATAGAATCGGCTAGTTCATTTAAAGCCCCCTCGTCGAATTCGGTACGTGGTTGAAAAGGATTTGCTTCAATGTGATTTAATGAGATCTGAGAAACGGCTCCTACTACTACTCGCGAAATATCGGGCATCACTGATGTTTCAGTTTTAGCCTGTGTTGACGCAGCATTATTTCCTGCACTTTCTGCAACGCTATCGCCTAATAACGCACTTAAGCCTTTTCCTAATCCTGATTTCTTTGTTGACATGCTTTACTTACTATTGGTTTACAAAGGATGATTAATTATCAGATACTTTTAATTTATCCATTACTTTTTCTGTAAGGACTTTATCTTCTGCCGACATCCCTGTCATGTTGTTTTTTTGAAGAATTTCACGCGCTAGGTTGAGGTAATTAATAGCCCCTTTGCTAGTTGCATCGTGCATAATAATACTCTCTCCAAAACTCGGAGCTTCACCTAATTTTGTATTACGTTGAATAATAGTATCGAAAACTAAATCTTGGAAATGTGTTTTTACTTCTTCTACAACTTGATTCGATAGTCGTAATCGCATATCGTACATCGTTAATAGAATTCCTTCAATCGCTAATTCCGTATTAAGTCTGTTTTGTACAATCTTAATTGTATTTAATAATTTACCTAATCCTTCTAATGCGAAATACTCACATTGAACGGGAATAATTACGGAGTCGGCTGCCGTTAACGCATTGATGGTAATTAATCCGAGTGATGGTGAACAATCAACAATGATAAAATCGAATTCGTCGTTTACTTTCTCTAAAACGAGCTTCATCATTCTTTCGCGATTGGCTAGCTGAATCATTTCGATTTCAGCACCCACTAAGTCGATGTGAGAGGGTAGAAGGTATAAGTTTGGAGTTTTTGTATCTAAAATGATATCTCTTGGCTCTACTTCGTTGATAATACATTCGTAAATAGAGGTCTTTACCGTTCGTGGGTCGAATCCTACTCCTGAGGTGGCATTGGCCTGTGGATCGGCATCTACCAGCAACGTTTTGAATTCTAAAACCGCCAGACTTGCTGCCAGGTTGATAGCCGTGGTTGTTTTACCTACACCACCTTTTTGATTTGCTATTGCTATGATTTTTGCCATCTCTTGTAAAACTTAATTTGATTCGTATAACTCGCTGAACTATATTTTTTTTGTTTCTCCGATTTTCATCAGGGTTAACTCTTTTCCGGCTACATTAAACTTTTCAGTAGCTTCTTTTTGATCTATTTTAATATATCCGAATGTATCGTAATGCATTCCGATTATCTTTTCGCATTTAATAAAATCGGCAGCTATAATAGCATTGTCGATTCCCATGGTGAAATTGTTTCCTATTGGTAGGAACGCAAAATCTATTTGTTTGTAGTCCCCTATTAACTTCATATCGTAGGTCAATGCCGTGTCACCTGCGTAGTAGAAGTTTCCTTCATCTGTTTCTATAAGAAATCCCATCGGATTTCCTCCGTAAGTGCCGTCAGGTAATGAGCTGCTATGTACCGCTACTACACATTTTATTTTCCCAAATTCGAAGAACCAATGTCCGCCAATATTCATTGGATGAACGTTGCTCACTCCTTGGTTATTTAACCATTGGGAGATTTCGTAGTTGGAAACTACTGTTGCTCCCGAATTTTTCGCTATTCGAACAGCATCTGTTATATGATCGCTATGTCCGTGCGAAACAAGTATGAAGTCAGGCTTAATCGAATCTACGTCAATTTCTCTCGCAAGCTCGTTCGGCGTAATAAAGGGGTCAAATAATAATGTTTTGCCTTTTATTTCTACAGCAAAACATGAATGTCCGTAATAGGTAATGTTCATTTTATTGTTTGCTTAAAGCTATTCAACAAAGATAATAAACACAGTTGGCTATATCTACTAAAATTATAGGCACTTGCTCAAAACAATGAACACAACTAACTTAACTTATTAACAAAAATAAAGGTCTGATTATTGGATGCTTATAGATTTTATAATGCATTGATATCGAGTGTGCTAGTTCTGCCTATTCGCACATTCTTTATTTTTATGTTTTATTTCCTGTCATTGTTTTTGTTTATGGCCCTTCCTTTCTTCCTATAGTTCTTAACCAGCTGTTAAATAAAAAAGGCCGCCTTTGTAGGGCAGCCAATAATTTTGTTTGTTTTATAATTCTCCGCTTTTAACTGTTTAATTGCAGCGTTTTTTTTAGCGAATCAGTGAAAAATATCCTTTTTTCTTGGAATCTATCCAATGTCCGTTGTCGTATCCTTTGAAACTCAAAATGTAAATATAGAGGCCTGGTGCAGCTTTGTTATTTTTATAATTACCATCCCAAGAATCATCTGTACTAAGAGCCGAAAATATATGTTCTCCAAATCGGTTGTAAATATCAAATGTTGATTCAAAGTCGGTACAGTTGTATTTGTAGTTAAATACGTCGTTTTTGTTATCGTTATTTGGTGTAAAAGCTTCCGGAATATAAACCTGACAATTACATACTTCAAACATGATTTGTACCGAATCGGCATCGCTTCCACATTGGTTAGTAGCCGTTACATAACAATTTTCAGGGTTTTTAGGCTCATATGTTACATTGGTACTTCCATCTTGCCATTGATAAGTTGCCCCATAGTTATAAGCATTGTAAAGAAGGGGTTGCCCGTAGCAAAGCAGCGTGTCTTCTCCTAAATCAACGATAGGCTGCTCTTGTTGATCGATTATTATAGTATCGGATTTTGTGCAGGTGCCAATGGTGACGTTTACGGCATAGGTGCCTGGATCATAAATGATCATGGAAGAATTAATACTGCCGTCTTGCCAGATATAACTAGCATTCGGATTTGTTACATCGAGATAAAGTGGAATTCCTTTGCATAGCGTGGTGTCGATACCTAAATTGACAACGGGGATGGGGTCGAAAGTTAAGTCTACATCGTCGGTTCCTATGCATCCATCAACCGTAACTTCTACTTGATAGCTTCCTGTGAAATAGGCGTGATATATCGAATCGGTACTTCCATCTTGCCAAAAATAAGTGGCATTGGGTGTCGACGCATCTAGTAAAATAGTGTCGCCTTCACAATAAATGGCTGTTGCACCTAAATTGATTTTAGGAAGCGGCACCCATGTAACTTCTACGGTGTCTTTACCTATACATCCTGCTAAATTGGTTACAGTTAAAATAATTTCTTCTGTTGTGTCTGCCACATAATTAGTAGCTGTTGATCCATCTTGCCATAATAACGTTGCTCCAACGGTAAAAATTCCCGGGTTTAATAGTTGTGTACTTCCTTCGCAAAGTGAAAAATCACTTCCTAATGCGGGGGTTGGTGTGTCTGATATTTGAATTGTTCGGAATACCGTGTCCGTTAGTAGCGATTGATAGGCAATTAACTCAACAGTGTACGAACCAGCTGTTGAAAATTGATGTGTGGGATTAAATTGTGTGCTTATATTATTCACCCCCGATGATGGATCATTGAAATTCCATTTTACTGAATCCGGATTCGGAATTGGGAGCGCAAGTGTAAACTGCGTTGTGTTTCCATAACAGGTGTCGGCATAGGTGAAATCGGCAAATAAAAAAAAGCTTTGTAAAAAGTTAGGTAAACCATATTGTGAGGTTTTGCCGCCAAGAAAAATTCCATTGGGAATAAATCCTGCTGCTGTTCCTGCTAAATTGGGAGAAGGTATTATTCCTAAACTCGTTGACTGAAACTGACAAACATAAATTTTATTATCAGGTCCTCTTTGCAAGGCGCCAATTAATCCGCTGTAGGTTCCTATTACTGTTGCAGAAGCGATTATGCCCGCCGAACTTCCAGCTTTTGCATCATATTGTGTAATAGTTCCAGGATTTGAGGTCGCACCTACGTATAAGTACTTACTATTGGGCGAAAATTCTATTCCGTAAACTTGGGTGGCTGCTGTTAATGTAACTGGATTACTAACTGTTCCGTTTATATTATCGAAATCGAAGAGTTCTGTTTTTAATCCGCCGCGAATTGCGCAGGCTAGTTTTTGTGCGTCTTGGCTCGCTTTCATATACCCATGCGCGAATGTATAGATGCTTCCATGTACACTTCCGACATTACTAGTAATGGGTGTTATGCTCACTCCCGCAGGAGTAATTTGGAATACATGAAAGGCATCACTATTCCAACCGTGTACTACCACCCAAACATCAATATTATTGGCCCTTTTTATAGCTGTTAATTTCTCAGTTACGGGCGTAATCAACTGCACATTTTTTACGGTAACATCGCCTAAGCCACCATTTAATGTCATGTCAACTTCCGAATAACATAGTCCGCGAGGCCCTCCATTAGTATCAACGGTGAAAATATAGTACTTGTTTAGGTTTTGTGGGGCTGGTATTATGATGGCTGTTTGTGTAGCGGCCCCATCACCGTTAAGTGAATTACCTGCTGGCATGGCAACGTGATTTTTGTTCCATACCATGTTTCCATTGGTATAAAACAATAAATTTCCGGTGGTGTCGGAAATGGTTGCGCAGCCTTCAAAAGCATTCATTGCGCTGTTAGTGAGTGGAGTAGGAGGCGTGGTAGCGAAATTCAATCCCGCCAGATTGCCGAAATACCAATTCGTTTCTTGTCCCTGACCAAAGCCAGAAATGAAAATGAATTGAAGGATAATTATCGCTAGAAGTGAACTGCTTGGTTTTCGCACCTTACAAAAATCAAAAAAAAAGCGACCATTTACAAACTTTAACACGCAATTATCAAAAAACAAACGCTTACTTTTGGACTGAATTATTTGAAAAACTATACTATGAAGTTTAAATGCCAATGGTTATTAGCGTTAACCTTGCTAATATGCATGCAGGTTTCTGCTCAGAAAAAGTATCCGTATGATACGATTCCTGGCGATCCATTAAAAGCTAGAATTTACACCCTCAACAATGGTTTGAAGGTTTATCTATCCGTTTATAAGGACGCACCACGATTTCAATCCATGATCGGGGTGAAAGCCGGTAGTAAAAATGATCCCGCCGACCATACGGGTTTAGCGCATTATCTCGAACATATGTTGTTTAAGGGAAGCGATAAGTACGGTACTCAAGATTTCGCTAAGGAAGCTCCTTTGCTGGATACTATTTTTAACCTCTACGAGGTTTATGGACAAACAACCGATAGCGCGGCTCGTGTAGCTGTTTATCATAAAATTGATTCGGTTTCGGGACTTGCTGCAAACTATGCCATTCCCAATGAATTTGACAAAATGATGGCGGCCCTAGGTGTGAATGGCGTAAATGCATTTACATCAAACGAGCAAACGGTTTATGTAAATAATGTTCCCTCTAACCAATTAGAGAATTTTTTTAATGTAGAAGCAGAGCGTTTCCGTAATCCTCAAATGCGTTTGTTTCATACCGAGTTAGAAGCGGTGTATGAAGAGAAAAACCGTGGCCTCGATAATGATGGGCGCAAGGCATTTGAAGCAATGTACGCAGGATTATTCCCGTTTCATCCTTATGGAACGCAAACCACAATCGGAACCGTTGATCACCTTAAAAACCCTTCGTTGAAAGCGATAAAGGAATTTCTTCAAACGTATTATGTTCCCAATAATATGGTGATAGCTTTGAGTGGTGATTTTAATCCTGATAAGGCAATTAATATTATTGCCGAGCGATTCGGAAAAATGCAATCGAAACCAATCCCTGAATTTAATTATACTGAGGAGAAATTAATTAAATCGCCAGTGGTGAAAGAAGTATTCGGACCTGATGCAGAAAGTGTCATGATCGGTTTTCGTTTTGCTGGTGCGAATTCTCCGGATGCAGATGTGTTAACAATGGTAGATATGATTTTGTCGAATGGCCAAGCGGGATTACTCGACTTGAATTTAAATAATTCACAGAAAGCATTAGGCGCTTCAAGCAGTACAGATATCATGAAAGATTATTCGATGCATGTTCTTTCTGCTCGCCCGCGCGAAGGACAAACATTAGAAGAATTACGTGACTTATTATTAAAGCAAATAATGGAAATCAAAATGGGTAATTTCCCTGATTGGTTAATTCCTGCTATTGTTACTAATCTAAAACTGGATCAAGCGCGTCGTTATGAAGATAATTCAAGCAGAACTTCTGATATGCTTGATGCTGAAATAACTGGTGTTCCGTATAAAGATGTTGTTAATCGTATTGAGCGTTTGTCGAAAATCAATAAAGCTCAAGTGGTGCAATTTGTACGCGATTGGTATGGCGAAAATTATGTGATCGTTTATAAAAGAACAGGAGAAGATAAAAATGTAGTGAAGGTGGCTAAGCCTGCTATCACTCCGGTGAAAATGAACAGCGATAAACAAAGTAATTTTTTGAAAAATATTATTGACGTAAAAGCTCCTGCTATTACCCCTTCATTCGTCGATTTTTCAAAAGCAATTACTACTACAAAATTAAAATGTGGTGTTCCTGTTTATTCAGTGGTGAATAAAGAGAATACGGTGTTCGATTTTTCTTATACCATTCCTGTAGGTACAAATGTAGATCCGCGTTGGTCGGTAATAACCGATTACTTCAAATATTTAGGAACCTCAAAATATTCAAGTTCACAAATAAAAGAAGAGTTTTATAAAATTGGTTGTGATTTTAGTGCACGTGCTTCTGAAGATGAGGTAACAATTAATGTAAACGGAATTCAAGAAAACTTTACACAAGCTTTAATTCTTATTGAAAGTTTATTGTCGGATCCAAAAGCCGATGATGAATCATTTGCTAACTTAACGGATGATATTTTAAAACGTCGTGAAAATGCAAAGCTAAATAAGACTACAATTCTAAGTTATATGCAGAGCTATGCGAAATTCGGTGCACATTCTCCCGCTACTAATATTGTTTCGGAAGAGCAGTTGAAATCGTTGAAAGTTCAAGATTTGATGGTGATGCTTCGTAACTTATTGGGCTATACGCACCGTATCGATTATTATGGTCCGCAACAGCCAGCAGCGCTTGCTGGTATTTTAGAAAAGTACCATAAAACGCCTCGTTTATTTCAAGCAGCACCATTAAAAGTTAAATTTCCTGAATTATCGTCTGATTCAGCTAAAGTTTTTGTAGTTGATTATGAAATGAAGCAAGCTGAAATGGTATTCTTATCGAAAGGAGCAGCTTTCGATCGTGCTTTACTGCCAAAGGTTTTCTTGTATAATCGTTATTTTGCAGGAGGGATGGCTTCACCGGTATTCCAAACTTTACGTGAGAGTAAAGCTCTTGCATATTCTGTTTCATCGCGTTATACTACAGCTACCATTAAAGAACGATCTTCTTATAATACGGCATACATCGGCACTCAAGTAGATAAACTTCCAGAAGCATCTGCGGGCATGATGGAGTTGTTAAGAGAAATGCCTTTAAATGAAAAGGGTTTTGAAAACGCAAAAGATGGCGCGGTACAACAACTTGAAACGGGACGAATAACAAAAGATGCAATCCTTTCAACTTTTCATTCTAATGAAAAGCTAGGAATAATTGATGATTACAGAAAGGATATTTATACATCTTTAACTAAATTATCCTTAAAAGATATAAATGAATTCCAAAAGCAATATGTAAAGCCTCTGCAATATACAATTGTGGTGTTAGGCAAAAAGGATAAACTCGATATGGATGTTTTATCGAAATACGGTCATGTAACTGTTTTAACGTTAAGCGATATTTTTGGATATTGAACAACGTTAATAGGAAAAAACAAAGTCCCGGAGTTTTTACTTCGGGACTTTGTTTTTTATTTACCAGAGACATTTTTCTTAGCCTGCCGTTTAAAGTATTTTCTAAATAAGAAATTACCTTGTAAGGCTTTCATGTTTTCACTGAGCGTTGCTGTACTGTTATTCATATTATGAATCATCGAACGCATATCGTTTGCCATAGCAGTATCTCTCGCTAATACACCCAACGGTCCTGGAGTAATGTTAAGGTCTCTCATGAATTCATGCATGTGATGTAATGCTAGCTTTGCAGTATCGGAAGATTCTCTTAAATTCTTTAATAAAGTTTCAAATTCAACAGCAGTATGTTCGTCAGAGATAATTTTACCAACTGCTCCTTTGCCATTTTTAATGTCTTTAACCATACTTTCAACATCGGCTGCTACTGTATTCGCATTTGAAGTCATTGTTTCTAAATGTTGAATAGAAGATTTTATTTTTTTAGTAGATCCTGTATCCGCTAATAAATCCCACAACGCATGACTTTCGTTTATTCGCTTGGTGATTTGTTTTAAGTCTTGAGTAATGTCTAATACATTGTTGTTAGTATTGCTCAATGTACGCATCAATCCATCAGTTCCAATTGGAGCTAACGAATAAATAGTATCGTTTTCAATTACAACCGCCGAGCCTGGTTCTCCGGGTGAAATGTTAATCAGTTTATTGCCCATTAGTCCGTCGGAACCAATATCCGCAATTGATGTCTTACGAATAAATTTTACGGATTCTTTGTCAACTAATAAAGTTGCTACTACTAAACTGTCGGTAATAATATCTATCTTTTCAATTGTGCCGATGGTGATACCTGCAAATCGGATATTATTTCCATTTCTTAATCCATCAACATTTTTAAATACAGCATTTAGCTTAACTGAATCGTTAAACAAATGTTGTTTGCTGCCGATCAGGTATAAAGCAATTATAAGCAATGCTGTTCCAATTGTAACGAACAGGCCGAGCTTGATATTGTTTGTGGTTTTTGTCATTGTTTATGCAAAGAAGGGTTTGATATTAGGATCATTCGATTTTTTTAATTCATCGTATGTACCCACTGTATATTTTAATCCGTCAATTAAAATCATGATACGGTTAGCTACTATTTTAGCGCATTCCATATCGTGAGTAATAATGATGGAGGATGTTTGATATTTTTCTTGTATAGCTACTATTAAGTTACTGATTTCTCTTCCGGTAATAGGATCCAAACCTGTGGTTGGTTCGTCGTATAACATAATTTCAGGTTTTAATATTAAGGTACGCGCTAGGCCAATTCGTTTGCGCATTCCACCCGATAGTTCCGAAGGCATTAAATCGACGGCTCGTTCTAATCCTACATTACGTAATGCTTCCATTACGAGTTCATTTATTTCATCTTTAGTTTTGTGTTTCCAGTGTCGACGGAGAGGGAATTCTAAATTCTCTCTTACAGTCATGGAGTCGTATAATGCACTACTTTGAAATAAAAACCCAATCTTAGTTCTTAGTTCGTCGAGTTGTAATTGCGTAAGTGACGGAATTTCTTTTCCGAACACAGATACCGATCCTGAGTCGGGGTAGAGTAGTCCTACCATACATTTTATTAATACCGATTTACCCGATCCTGATTTCCCGAGTACTACCAGGTTTTCTCCTCGATTTAATTCCAGATTGAATCCTTTCAGTACATGATTTTCACCGAACGACTTTACCAAATGCTGGGTGGAGACAACAATATTTTCTTCGTTACTCATCTTATGTTAAACCTAGTAAATCTGCAATTTGTACGGCAATTAAATCAATTACGAAGATCATTAATGAGGATACGACTACGGCAGAGTTCGCAGCGATTCCGACTCCTTCGGTTCCTTTATTGCTGAAATATCCTTTATAAGAGCCAATAATACCGATTGCAAATCCGAAGAAATATGTTTTTACTAATGCAGGCATTACATCGCTAAATGTGATCGATTCGAATACTTGCGTTTTGTATAAATTCAAACTTACAATTCCTTTTAAATTTACGCCAATATAACTTGCATATAAGCCAATTCCGTCAGCTAATACAGCCAATATGGGTAGCATTAATGTGCAGGCTATTACTCTAGTTACTACAAGATATTTAAAGGGGTTTGTTCCCGAAACTTCCATAGCATCAATTTGTTCAGTTACTCGCATCGATCCTAATTCA
This sequence comes from uncultured Bacteroidota bacterium, assembly GCA_903881665.1. Taxonomy (GTDB): domain Bacteria; phylum Bacteroidota; class Bacteroidia; order AKYH767-A; family OLB10; genus CAINEC01. Next base: position 16,536 of record CAIRUC010000138.1, read on the forward strand.
GCTCCGATACTTGAACCAATTTTTCCAGCACAAATCAGTGCGGTAATAACAGGGCCAATTTCTCTTACAATTGAAACGGCAACCATGGCTGGAAGGTAAGATGCGGCACCAAATTCTTCGAGTGTAGGTCGAGATTGCACGGTTAATACCAATCCCATAATAAACGCAGTGATGCCCACTAAAGGGAACGACTCATAACCGATAATATAACATTGGCGAAACAACTCGCTCCATTCATAGCGAGGCTTGAATCCTTCTCGAAAAAACTTCCCTGTAAATGCTGAAATATTGCCTACTTCAGAAAGGAATTCGGAACGCCGAGATTGTTTAGCCATAATTAATTAAAATTGTTTGTAGAATGTTTGGTCTATGTCGTTTGCTTGTATACTTTATTTGATATCGATTGCCTCGGCTATTAGTTCAGCTATATCTTTTACTTGTACTTTATCTTCTTTGTTGAAATTTTTTACGCCATCGGTCATCATAGTATTGCAGAATGGACATCCAACGGCAATAATAGTAGGATCTAGTTGCAAAGCTTCTTCAGCTCGCTCTACATTAATATCTTTTACTCCTTTTTCTGGTTCTTTAAACATTTGCGCACCGCCTGCTCCACAACAAAGTCCGTTAGCTTTGCTCCGCTTCATCTCCGAGAGGTAGATATCTAGTTTTTGTATTACAGAACGAGGTGCTTCATATTCGTTGTTAGCGCGTCCTAAATAACAAGGATCATGGAATACGATCTTTTGTCCTTTAAACGGCCCACCGGCCACTTTTAGTTTTCCCGAATCAATTAATTGTTGAAGGAGTTGTGAATGATGCACCACTTCATAGTTTCCTCCCAATGAAGGGTATTCGTTTTTTAATGTATTAAAGCAATGCGGACATCCAGTAACGATTTTCGTTACTTCGTATCCGTTAAGAATGGCGATGTTATTCATGGCTTGCATTTGAAACAGAAATTCGTTGCCTGCACGCTTCGCGGGATCTCCTGTACAGCTTTCTTCTGTGCCCAATACGGCGAATTTCATTCCTGTTGCGTGCAATATTTTTGCAATTGCTTTAGTTACTTTTTTAGCTCTGTCATCGAAGCTTCCCGCACATCCTACCCAAAATAATACTTCCGGTTTTTCACCGTTCGCCATCATTTCGGCCATGGTAAGTACTTTGAAATTTTCCATACTGTAATTTCTATTTTTTTTGCACGATATTAGTTAACGTCATTGGCCCAATTCATTCGGTCGGTTGGAGAAAATTGCCAAGGGGCTCCGTTGTTTTCTACTTTGGTGAACATGCCGTTAAGTTCGGTAGGAGCACTCGATTGTTCCATCACTAAATAACGACGCATTTCAATGATAATAGACAAAGGATCAATATTCACCGGACAAGCTTCGGTACATGCATTACACGTAGTGCAGGCCCACAATTCTTCTTCTGTAATATAATTCCCTAACAATGATTTTCCGTCGTCATGAGTGCCTCCATGTTCATTCATATTTTTTCCTACTTCTTCTAGTCGATCACGCGTATCCATCATTATTTTACGTGGTGATAAAAGTTTGCCCGTTAAGTTCGCCGGACATGCTGAGGTGCATCTTCCACATTCGGTGCAAGAGTAGCTATCCATGAGTTGTTTCCAAGTAAGATCCTGTACATCTTTCGCTCCGAAACGCTGTGGTGCTGCATTGGGGTCAACAGCAGGAACTACTGCCATTGGATCCATCATTAACTTTACTTCGTTTGTTACAGATTGCATATTGGTAAATTCACCCTTAGGGGTTAATTTACTATAGTACGTATTCGGAAAAGCAAGGAGTATATGGAAATGTTTAGAGTAGGGCACATAGTTGAGGAAAGCTAATATTCCAATGATATGAAACCACCAGCAACTTCTTTCTAAAACAACTAAACTGTCAATCGACATGCCCGAAAGCATAGGTAATAATATATTGCTTACTGGAAATGCACCCACAATGCCGGTTGCGTGTGAGTAGTGTTCGGCTCCTAATAGTTGAAGTTTGTAATCGCAGGCATTCATAATTAAAAAAGCCGACATCAGTAAAATTTCAGTGATAAGAATAATGTTCGCATCCGACTTGGGCCATTTCGTCATTTCACGCATATGAAATCGACGAAGTTTAATAATGTTTCTTCGTGATAAGAAAACAAAACAGGAGGATAAAACACCTATTGCAAGAAATTCAAACGAAGCAATTAAAGTTGTGTAAACACCTCCCATAAAAGAAAGTATTCTATGCGTTCCGAATACACCATCAATAATTATTTCAATAACTTCTATATTGATTATGACAAAGCCTACATAAATGAGCACATGAAAAAATGCAGCTACAGGACGAGATCCCATTTTTGACTGGCCTAAGGCTACGCGAGCCATCGTTGCCCATCTTTCCGATGACCGATCACTAAGATCTAATTCACGACCTAGCTGAATGTTGCGAACTACTTCTCTGATTTTATTGGTAAACAAAGTTACTCCAATTGCCAGTAGAAGGGTGAATAGTATACTTGAAATCATATTCCTGCTTGTATGCTGATTAAACTTCTGCAAAGTAAGCCGATCGGCCTATATCTTCATAGCATTCGTCCTATATTTTTTAATTCCTGTTGTTTAAAACAATCAGATAAAAATCATAGAAAGTGTTTGAATGGAGAAATTGTTGGATATTGGCTTTAATCCCTTTTAAATATTATTATTCAGTATGTGATCGGTGAATCAATTGCTCCGCTTCCTGAGGAGTTATTTTTTTATCGCCATCATAAGCGGTTAAAAAACAATCTTTATAGCCATTAGACTTCAGCTGATTGAGTTGTGCTTTGGCGGATTTAATACTCGAATAATTACCAACAACGAAACGGGTGTAGCCATCCTTTCCTTTGATTCTTTTTATGCCATCTACTGAATTAAACTTTTTATCTTCCTTTTGAGTGTCGGTGCTTGCTCCAATTTGAATACAAATAAACACTTTGTTGCTCAGTTCCTTGTTTTCAGTTTCGCTTCGTTCTTTTTTTGGCAAAATTACTTTAACAGGTTCCTTTTTGGGTGCTTCCGGTCTGCTAGATGGATTATTGTCTGTCAACGGATTTGATTCTTCCTTTTTGGGAATTTCTTGAGTCGGCACCGTCTCCTGCTTTGGTGTTACTTTGGGTTCTGGCGATTTATTTTCCTGCTTTTCTGCTAATTCATTTTCTTTTTGCGGCTTATCTTCTTCTTTCAATGTCGATGATCCCGCTGATGATTCTGTATCAATTTTATATTCTTTAAATGCTCTGTAAATAGCTGTTGCCATTGTGCCTTGCCCTTTGTCGCTATCAAGGAATTTCTCTTCCATATCATGGGTAAGGAATCCATTTTCGATAAGTACAGCTGGCATGGCTGTTTTGTAAAGAACCAAAAAACCCGCTTGCTTTACCCCTCGGTTGTTACGTCCCGAATACTCTTCGAATTGTTGCTGAACCTTCGAAGCGAAATCGAGACTTTGATGCATAAACTGATTCTGGTATAGTGAGAAGATAATATTAGCCTCAGGCGAATTAGGGTCAAAACCGTCGTATTGTTTTTGGTAGTTTTCCTCTAATAAAATGGCTGCATTTTCTCGCTTGGCTACATTTAAATTGTCATCCGATTTATGAAGCCCCATTACATACGTCTCGGCTCCGTAGGCCGACTTTGCACCCGAATTAAGGTGGATGCAGATAAATAAGTCGGCATGTGCCTTATTCGCTATGTTTGCCCTGTCATGTAAAGGTATAAATACGTCAGTCTTGCGCGTATATATTACTTTTACATCCGGAAAGTTCTGTTCAATGAGCTTTCCAAGCTTTAATGCAATATTTAAGGCAACTGTCTTTTCGCGGGCTGAAGAACCCAGACATCCAGTGTCATGGCCCCCATGTCCAGCGTCGATTACGACAGTTTTAATTCTGTAGGCATCCTTACGGTGAGGGCCTGCAGATGTTAGTGAAAAACTCACCAACATAAAGGTTGTAACAATGCAGATTATACGTTTCACGTTGTTTTGTAGCTTTGCGCCTTCAAAATTAGGTTTCTAACAATAGAATGTATCAGTCAGGCAGGTATTTATCAGTGAACTTATCAACGGCAAATTGTTGGTTGATAGTGTGTACTTTCTTGGTTCTCTGTGCTTTTTCATCAAAAGGTCAGGTGCAAGATTCGGTTTTAAAAGCCGACAGTTCTATTATGGTGGGTAGTTTAAATGCGTCTTTAAATGATTCCTTGGTTGTCGATTCATTAAAAATGAGTAGTGAATTAAAATCAAAGGTGAAGTATGGTGCTACCGATTCTATTCGGTATGATTTAGAGGCGGGTAAAGTATATATGTACGGTAAGGCGCATATTGTTTATGAGGATATTAATTTGGATGCTGCTTATATAGAATTGAATTTTTCGGATCATAATTTAATGGCTACTGGATTGCCCGATAGTACTGGAGTGATTTCAGGATTGCCTGTTTTTAAGCAAGGAAATGATGTCTTTAATTCGGAGGCCATTAAATATAATTTCGATACGAAACGAGGTCGAATTAGTGAGATTAGTACCAAAGATGGCGACAGCTATATCCATGGATCTACTGTTAAAAAAGAGGCGGATAACACAACTTTTATACGCAATGGCTATTACACTACTTGCGAACTCCCTCACCCTCATTATTTTATAGCTAGTAAAAAGATTAAAGTAATTCCAAATAATAAAGTAGTAACAGGTCCTGCCGAATTGGTGATTTCTGATGTGCCTACACCATTTGCAATTCCTTTTGGATTTTTTCCTAATAAAAAGGGGCGATCATCGGGTATTCTATTTCCAGCGTATGGTGAGTCGGCGCAGTTAGGATTCTTTCTTACCAATGGAGGTTATTATTTCGGTTTAAACGATCATTTCGATCTTGCTTTAACAGGCGATTCTTATTCGAGAGGCAGCTGGAGAGCTAATGCAAATTCTAATTACTCGAATCGTTATCATTATAGCGGTAACTTTTCGATGAATTATTCGCTAACGAAAACGAGTCAGAAAGAACTTCCCGATTATGCCGTTGAAAAGGGCTTTTTTGTGCGATGGAACCATATGCAGGATCCCAAGGCTCGTCCAAATAGTACCTTTAGTGCCAATGTAAATGCAGGTTCAAGTACCTTTTACCGTAATAATTTGTCCTCATCTAATAATTACCTTACCAATACATTTACTTCATCGGTGGCTTTTAGTAAGTCGTGGCCAGGAAAACCCTATAGTTTCAGTGCTGGATTATCGCATTCGCAAAACACTACAACGCGCGATATATCCGTAAGCTTCCCTTCTGCAAATTTCGGAGTTAGTCGCCAAACGCCATTTAAAAGAAAGACTGCATTGGGTGCTGCCAAATGGTACGAGAAAATAGGAGTGAGCTATACAACCAATTTGCAAAACTCTATTTCTACAAAAGATACGTTGTTATTCAGGAAGGAAAGTTTAAATCAATTGCGTTATGGTATTCAGCATAGTATTCCAATAAGTACTTCATTTAGTGCTTTCAAATATTTCACTATAAGCCCTTCCATTAATTATTCAGAGAAATGGTACCTGAAAACCATTGCAAAAAAGTACAATGCCGATACGAAATCAGTTGAAGTGGATACGGTAACCGGATTTAAAGCGGCACGTGAATTTTCATTTAATGCTAATATGAATACACGCATCTTCGGTATGGTGCAATTTAAAAAGGGAAAAATCGCAGCTATTCGACATGTAATGACTCCGAATTTCGGATTTTCGTGGCGCCCTGATTTTAGTGATCCTACCTATGGTGTTTACAAATCGGTGCAAGTTGATTCTACAGGAAGAACAAATAAATATTCGGTTTTTGAAGGAGCATTATTTGGTGGACCTTCTTCCGGAAAATCGTCGTTGATGACTTTTAGTCTCGATAATAATCTCGAAATGAAAGTGCGCCACGTTTCCGATACAGCCGATATCGAAAAAAAGGTCAAATTGCTAGAGAGTTTGAGTGCTGCAATGAATTATAATTTCGCAGCTGATTCGCTTAATTTATCCACCATTTCATTGTCGGGAAGAACAACAGTATTCGAACGAGTTTCTTTGAGCTTTTCTAGTAATTTCGATCCGTATATGGTGAATGAAAACGGTATCCGTTATAATAAGTTTGAAATAAATGAAAACGGAAAATTAGCACATATTAATAATGCTAATTTGTCGGCAAATTTTTCCATTTTTAATGGAAAGAAATCGTATGAAAGCAACAAAGGTTCTAAAGAAGAAGTAGAAAATATTAATAAGAATAAAGGCGATTATATTGATTATTCAGTGCCTTATAATTTGTCGGTAGGTTACAGCTTCTATTATCAAAATAGTTTTACATCTGCCGATCAAACTACACAAACACTTAACTTTAATGGAGATCTTCAGGTGACTAAAAATTGGAAAGTAAATTTCAATTCAGGTTACGATTTCGAACAGAAAGATCTTTCATATACGTCCTTAGGAATTTTCCGTGATTTACATTGCTGGGAAATGCGTTTAAACTGGGTGCCTTTTGGTTTCCAACAAAACTATTTTTTTCAAATCAATGTTAAGTCGAGTGTTTTGCAAGACTTAAAGTTAACCAAGAAAAACGATCGCTTTGATCAGAGGTGATAGGGCAATTTCTAAATGAATGGCTGATTGATTAGCAAACCAAAACGTTGGCCTATTAAATGGTTTTATCTCGATTCTAGCTAAGTAAAACAGGCTTTTTTCAATTAAATTCTTTTATATCTGTGCTTCGTCGTTTACAATTGAATCAGTGCGAGCCTTAGGGGAATCCTTGTTCTCGTAATTGAGAATGTGAATCCAAATTTCTAGATTCAATTGTTTTATGACAAAAAATGCTTTAAAATCCCTTTTAAGGCTGCCTTCCTTTTATTACTTTTGCAGCTATGTTTGAGAATTTAAGTGATAAACTCGATAGGGCGTTTAAGCTGCTGAAAGGGCAGGGCCAGATTACTGAAATTAACGTTGCCGAAACTTTAAAGGAAGTCCGTAAGGCTTTACTCGATGCCGACGTAAATTATAAAGTTGCGAAGCAATTTACCGATACCGTTAAGGAGAAAGCACTAGGAAGAGACGTATTGCTTTCTGTTTCTCCAGGTCAACTCATGGTTAAAATTACGCATGAAGAACTTACTTCTTTGATGGGTGGTCAGGTTACGGATATTAATCTGAAGAGTAATCCGTCGGTCATTTTGATGTCGGGTTTGCAAGGTTCCGGTAAAACCACTTTGTCTGGTAAGTTAGCGAACTTGTTAAAAACGAAGCGCAACCGTCAGGTGATGTTAGTAGCATGCGATGTTTATCGTCCTGCGGCGATTGATCAGCTGAAAGTTTTGGGAGAGCAAATTGGAGTAGAAGTGTATGCTGAAATAGAGAATAAAAATCCTGTTCAAATTGCTCAGAATGCAATTGCGTATGCTAAAACAAAAGGGTACAATACAGTAATCGTCGATACTGCTGGTCGTTTAGCGATCGACGAAGAGATGATGAACGAGATTGAACGCGTGAAGAAAGCGATTAATCCGGATGAGATTTTGTTCGTGGTAGATGCCATGACAGGTCAGGATGCCGTGAATACAGCAAAAGCGTTCAATGATCGATTGAATTTTGATGGTGTAGTACTTACTAAGCTCGATGGTGATACACGTGGTGGTGCAGCTTTATCGATTAAGTCTGTTGTTAACAAACCAATCAAGTTTGTAGGAACAGGTGAGAAGTTGGAAGCGTTGGATGTGTTCTATCCTGAAAGGATGAGTGATCGTATTCTCGGCATGGGCGACATCGTTTCCCTCGTAGAGCGTGCACAAGAACAGTTCGATTCGAAACAAGCGGCCGAATTGCAAAAGAAAATTGCAAAGAATCAATTTAACTTTAATGATTTCCTTGGTCAACTTCAGCAGATCAAGAAGATGGGCAACATTAAAGATTTGATGGGTATGATTCCGGGAATGGGTAAAATGGTGAAGGATGTCGATATCGATGAAAACTCATTCAAATCAATTGAGGCTATTATTCAATCTATGACAGAAAAGGAACGCGAATCTCCTGAATTATTAAATGGTGGTAGACGGAAACGAATTGCAAGCGGTAGTGGTACCACTATTCAAGATGTAAATCGACTTATTAAACAATTCGAGGATATGCGAAAAATGATGAAAATGTTTACTACCGGTCAAGCTCAAAAAATGATGCGAAATATGCCTCAACGTCGATAAAATAATTTTAATAAAGCGTTCAAAAGTGATGAGCGCTTTTGTTTTTTATACTCATTATAAAAATAGCTGATTGTGCAATTAATTGACGGAAAAGCTACCGCGGAAGCTATCAAAATAGAAATCCGTGAAGAAGTGGAACAAATGCGTCGCGAAGGCAAAAAAGTTCCTCATCTTGCTGCAATATTGGTTGGCAACGATGGTGCTTCTGAAACCTATGTGAATAACAAGATTAAAACGTGTAGCGATATTGGTTTCGAATCTTCTTTACTAAGGTTTGATGCTTCTATGACGGAAGATGAGTTGTTGGCAGAAGTCGAAAAGTTAAATATGAATGTTGATGTTGATGGTTTTATTGTTCAGCTTCCTCTTCCTAAGCATATCGATGTTTTAAAAGTTACTGAAGCCATCCTTCCCGAAAAGGATGTAGATGGTTTTCATCCCGTTAATATCGGCCGCATGACACAACAAGTGCCTTGCTATATTCCTGCAACGCCCAAAGGAATCATGCAGCTTTTAGAGCGCTATAAAATCCCAACCGCAGGTAAGCATTGTGTGGTCATCGGACGAAGTAATATTGTTGGAACTCCAATGTCGGTGTTGCTGTCTCGAAATACGTATCCCGGAAATTGTACCGTTACTTTATGCCATAGTAAGACTGAAAACATGGCCGTGATTACTCGTCAAGCAGATATTATTGTTGCGGCTATCGGACAACCTTTCTTTTTAAAAGGAGATATGGTGAAAGAGGGTGTGGTGGTGATTGATGTGGGAATGACCCGAATTCCTTCTGCAACAACCAAATCGGGTTATCGTCTTGTTGGCGATGTGGATTTTGACAGTGTAGCACCAAAATGTAGTTATATTACTCCGGTGCCAGGCGGTGTTGGACCAATGACTATTATTGGTCTGGTTCAAAACACATTGCTTTCGGCTAAGAAAATTATTTATGCGGCAACAAGAAATGAAGTACGATCCTGAGATATTGCAAAAGCAGTTTCCTGTTATGGAGTCTTTTTATACTATTCAAGGAGAAGGCATCAATACCGGACGCGCTGCTTATTTTATTCGTTTGGCCGGCTGCGATGTGGGTTGTGTTTGGTGTGATGTGAAGGATTCGTGGGAAGCTGATAAGCACCCTTTGAAGTCCATAAAACAATTATTAATTGAAGTTGCTCTTTATCCCGTAAAGCTCATTGTTATTACTGGTGGAGAGCCTGCCATGCATGATTTAACCGCATTAACCATGGTGTTGAACTTAGAAGGTTATGAATTGGCAATCGAAACGTCAGGAGCTCATTTGCTAAGTGGTACTTGGGATTGGATATGTTTATCTCCCAAAAAATTTAAAGCTCCTCTTCTCGAGAACATTCATTTAGCGCATGAATTAAAGGTCGTGGTTTTTAATTCAAGTGATTTTACTTGGGCCGAACAACATGCAGTAAATACTAAAAATAGTTGCGCCTTGTTATTGCAACCTGAATATGGCAATATGGATAAAGTAATGCCGTTAATTATTGATTACGTAAAGGCAAATCCGAAGTGGAGAATATCTTTGCAAACGCACAAGATTATTAATGTGCCTTAATTGCTCAACTCCCTCATGACTAAAAATATTTATTCCCTCAGTTTAACAGTTTTTTTTATGCTGTTTTCTTTTTTTTCATTTGCTCAAATGCCAAAATATTCTTCAATGAATAAGTCGGCGATTAAGTCTTTTGAAGATGGAACAAAGTATGTGGATAGTAAAAACTGGTTCAAAGCAATTCCTTATTTCGAAAAAGCAATTTCGAAGGATACAAGTTTTATTGAAGCATATATGATTCTTGGTGACGTGTATGCCGAGCAAAATAATTTTGAAATGGCAGTCAATAATTATTATAAGGCGGCTCATATAAATCCCGGATTTTTCCCGAATAATTTTTATTTGTTAGGTACATTGCAGTTGAAGTTGGCGCTCTATGGTGATGCGAAAGAAAGCTTCAGTGATTACTTACGTATTGCCAAGGGAGCTCCTGCCGATAAAGTAGAAAAAATAAATCATCTCATTGGTAATTGCAATTTCTCAATGAATGCCGTAAAACATCCAGTGCCTTTTACTCCTAAAAATTTAGGTGCGGGTGTGAATACATCAGGAGGCGAATATTATCCTTCATTAACGGTTGATCAAAAGCAATTGATATTCACTCGTCGTTTTAAAGACGATCGATTGAATGGTATGGAGCAAGAAGATTTTTATATTTCTACGAAGAAGGATTCCGTTTGGCAACGTGCATTTAATCCTGGTCCTCCGCTGAATTCTTTGCAAAACGAAGGAGCTCCTTCAGTTTCTGCCGACGGTAAGGTGGTGTTTTATGCAGCTTGCGATCGTCCCGATAGTAAAGGCAATTGTGATATTTATTTATCGCAGTTGTTGGCTGATGGCAGTTGGACAAAACCTTTTAACCTTGGTGCGCCGGTGAATACAGGAGCTTGGGAAACGCAGCCTTCATTTTCATCAGATGGAAGGACTTTGTATTTTATTCGTGGGTATACCGATCGCAATACGCGAAGCCAAGTGCAAGATATTTATTCAACTACTTTTCAAACCGACATGACATGGTCGGAGCCGGTGCGATTAAGTGATACCATTAATACTCCCGGTGTAGAAGAAAGTGTTTTTATTCATCCCGATAATCAAACATTGTATTTTGCGAGTGATGGACATACCGGACTTGGCGGACTCGATATTTTCGTGAGTCGTAAAGATGCAAATGGACGTTGGGGAAAACCGGTTAACCTTGGTTATCCTATCAATACTAACGAAGACGAAAATAGTATGATGGTTAGTCCCGATGGAAAAACTGCTTACTTCAGCAGCACCAGAAAGGATGGTTTCGGCGATCTCGATTTATACAGTTTTGATTTATACAAAGAAGCACAACCTTCATTGGTAAGCTATGTGAAAGCTCGAGTTGTGGATGCCGCGAGCGGAAATCCTTTGTCGGCGAAATTTGAAATCATCGATGTAGAAACCGGAAATGTAATGGTGTCGAATGCTACCGATAAAAGGAAGGGAGAATTTTTAGCATGCTTACCGGCAGGGAAAAACTATATGTTGAATGTAAATAAAGAAAGTTATTTGTTTTACTCTGATTACTTTGAATGCAAGGCAGCGACGGATAAACAAAATGCGTACGATTTATTAATCAAATTAAAACAACCGGTCGCAGGGGAGAAAGTAGTATTAAAGAATATTTTCTTTGATGTAAATAAATTTGAACTGAAGAAAGAATCGATGCCTGAACTCAACAAGCTTTTAAGTTATTTGAAAAGCAGTGCAACGGTACGTATTGAAGTCAGCGGACATACCGATAACACCGGCGATAAAAAAGCAAACCTTCTATTATCAGAAAACCGTGCAAAATCGGTGTATGAATTTTTAATAAAAGCAGGAATCCCGGCCGCACGACTTACGTATAAAGGCTATGGCGATACCAAACCGGTAGCTGATAATAGCACCGAAGAGGGGAAGTCGCAAAATAGAAGAACAGAGTTTACAATCCTTTAGAATGCCATTTACAGCAGCGCATCCTGCCATCTTAGTACCACTTAAAAAAGTTCCCGAAAAATATATTTCCTGGACTGCTCTTATAATTGGGAGTATGGTTCCTGATATGGAATATTTCATGTGGATGAGCTCAGGATCATTTTTAAGTCACACTATTCCTGGCATATTTTATTTCAATTTACCCATGACCATACTGCTTGCTTTCTTCTGGCAACAAGCTGCTGTGTTTGTATGCAGAAAGAGATGGCCGTATTTGAAAGCGCAGTACATGTATCAACGTGTGGAATACTTCCCTGATTATTTGAAAAAGCATTGGCTAAAATTTACTGTTTCTGCATTGGTAGGAATTCTTTCGCATTTAGTATGGGACTCGTTTAGCCATTCAAAAGGATTTATGGCTGTTCATGTATTTCCGGTATTAATAGAACACATAAGCATAATGGGTGTTTATACACGGCTATGTTATGTTGTATGGTATATCAGCACAATTGTTGGATTAATAGTAATAGCAGCTACAATGTTCGATTTTAAAGCTGTATTCAGAAAGAGAGCTGGTAATTTTAAAAGTAACCTAATCTTTATGCTCAAAGTTGAGCTGATAGCAATAATAATAGGCACTATAAGAGTTTTTATGGGTCTCGACGACAATATTCCTCGCCATTTAATTATCATCGCACTTGGAGCTTCAATTTATGCTTTTGCAATAATGATTCTTTGGAGTAGGAGGAATACAGTTATTTAATTTTATTCTAATCTCATTGTCAGGAATTGTTAATATTAAGTTAGGTGACTCATATCAGCAAGATGCTCAACTCGAAATTTTTGATTCAAGTTATAGAAAAGTTTACATTCAAAAAACAAATCTATTAATGAATAATCAAATTGATTTAAGCTTTTTGTCA
>CAIRUC010000139.1 GCA_903881665.1 uncultured Bacteroidota bacterium
GTAATGTCACCACTACAGGATTTGATTCAAGATGATTAATGAGCTTCGCTCCCCATTTTCAAATCAACTCACCTTCAAATTAGCTACGCTCCCATATTCAAATCATCTCATCTTCAAATCTTCAAATCAACCATAAATCGCTACCTCTTCTTCGTCGCCTTTGGCATATCCTCTATACATTCCTTCAGAGTTGAAGGGAAGACAGATATTCCCTTTGGCATCGGCTGCGATGAGTCCGCCTTCACCACCGAATTTTACGAGTTTATCGTTGACTACTTTCTCGCAGGCTTCTTGAAGACTTAGTCCTTTGTATTCCATCAAACAGCTGATATCGTATGCTACTACGGCTCTTAAAAAATATTCGCCGTGTCCCGTGCAGCTAATCGCGCAGGTATTGTTGTTGGCATAGGTTCCGGCACCAATCACCGGACTATCACCAATCCGATTATAGCGTTTGTTGGTCATGCCTCCTGTACTGGTTGCTGCTGCAAGATTACCGTGAATATCGAGTGCGACAGCACCTACGGTTCCGAATTTTTTGTTTCCGTTTTCAGTATGATCGAGTTGTACTTTTCCGCTCTCTAAAGCATCTTGAAGTTGCGCGTAGCGAAAGGTATCGTAAAAATATTCGTCACTTTCAAAGCTGAATCCTTGTTGTGCTGCGAAGATCTCTGCACCCTTGCCGTAAAGAAATACATGGTCTGATTTTTCCATCACCGCTCTCGATAATACTACCGGATTTTTAATGTGTTTTACTCCGCTTACTGCTCCCGCATCTAAGGTGTCGCCACGCATGATTGAAGCATCCATTTCATGATGTCCTTCGTGAGTGAAAACGCTTCCTTTACCAGCATTGAATAGGGGATTATCTTCTAAACTAATTACGGCTGCTGTTACTGCATCTAGTGAGCTTCCGCCTTTCGTTAAAACTTCTTTTCCGGCTTTTAACGCAGCACTTAAAGCCGATAAATAGGCTTGTTCTTTCTCGGCTGTCATCATCGATCTAGTGATGGTTCCCGCTCCTCCATGTATGGCTATTGAAAACATAATTTTATTTGTTGTAGTTTCTTGCTCCGAATAGGGCGCTTCCGATTCTAATCATCGTGCTGCCACAGTCGAGTGCTATTTGGTAATCTCCCGACATCCCCATCGAGAGTGTGTCGAAATATGGTTGTTGTTTAAATTGATCGAATAGCTTTTTTAATCCGCTGAATTCGTTTTTTATTTGTTGTTGATCTTCTGTGAAACTGGCCATTCCCATCAATCCTCTGATTCGAATATTGTTGAGTTGACCTTTTTCTTTTAGCTCTAAAATTTCTGTTGCTTCTTTTTCGTCGAGTCCGAATTTTGTGGCTTCATCAGCGATGAATATTTGTAATAAACAATCACTCGTGCGTCCCGATTTTTCTGCTTGTTTGTTTACTTCATTCAGCAACTTTAAACTGTCAATACCGTGTATTAAATGAACAAACTCGTGAATGTACTTTACTTTGTTGCTCTGGAGATGTCCTATGAAGTGCCACTCGATATTTTCAGGAATAGCCTCGTGTTTCTCTGTTAACTCTTGCACATAATTTTCGCCGAATGCAATTTGTCCTTCTTGCATCAACGATAAAATATCTTCAACAGGTTTGGTTTTCGATACTGCTACCAACTGCGCGTGATAGGGCGCAATGAGGCTGTTGATTTTTTGATAGTTTTCTAAATTAATACTCATAGCTCAGTTGCAAATCTGCAGATTTCTTCGTTGAGATAAGCGTGATTTACTTTTTCGATAGGATGCGATGTATGTGGCATCACTAATAATGATGCATCGGGTAATTCGGTGTATATTCTTTGGGTTTCTGCTATTGTCACCATCATATCACGATCGCCAACAGCTAATCGTACTTTGCAATGTACATTGTCGAAATCGTCGGCCGACATAGCATGTTTCCCCAGATGTTCCATCAGGTAACCTGTTTCTTCGCAAATTTTTTTCCAGTCGCCGGGAAAATGTCGGTGCATGAGCATGTCAGCATAATCAGGGACTTTCTCCATCATCTTCGCGGGATTCAACATCGCTTTTTCTTTCTGCGCTATCTCCGGCGACCAATCAAATTTGGTGGCTAAAGTAAATATTCCGCTAAAAGTACCATGCGAAATTGATTCTTGTTTCAAGGCTAAATAACCTCCCATATTGTATCCGAAAACTAAGCAGCCCGTAAGCTGAAATTCTTTCACGTATTCATGTAAGTGCTTTTGCAATAATGAAATAGTTAATCGTTCTTCTGGAAATGCTTTTCCATGATGTCCCGGAAAGTCGTATTGAAATACTGAAAATGTCTTTGATAACAGCTTAGCAAGTTCTTCGAACTGAGAAGTGGATCCTAATGCTCCGTGTAATAGAAGAATTTTCTTTTTCATAACGTTGATGGATTACCGAATTTATTTAAGCCTCAGAATGTGTCCTTTGCAGATCTCGGATAATTCGTTGTAAGATCAGGTGCTTTTTAAAGAAATCGTCGACTATACTTGTTGCATAGTGGATATCGTCTTCAAGTTTGCTTTTATTCAGCTCGAGTTTCTTCCTGATTTTTTCTGCTTCCGGTTTTTCCGTTTTGTAGGTTTTAATTCTGTTTTCAAAGGTAATGTTTAATAAGGCTCTGTCTTTAATTGCGCCCAATTCTTGAATCATCCAGCTGAGTGCATAAAAGTGAGGCGATTGAATCTGTATAGCATTGATGCCTCTCGGCTTCTTAGGGAGCTCGTTGAAAGGGGAATGGATAATCTCTTCCGTTTGGTAGCGTTGTAAGTCGGGGTGGGGCAGGGAACTCGGTTTTAATTGGATAAATCCGTTCGCCACCGAAGCATAAATGCTGATCCACCGAATCTTTCTTCTGAGCTCATGAATGCCTTCTTCTGGCTCACTGAGATCGAAGGTGCCTTCCTCATAGTCTTTAATAATCTTCTCTATTTTCTTAATCATGAAAGCCGTCAATTGTTCGGCAAACTCACGTTCCGCAGGCCATTTCACATGCTTAAGTTGATCCGAAATATTCTCATACACGCCTGAGTTAGCGGGAATGAATCCCGTAGCAGTAAAATCGGCTTCAAACTTCTTTTCAAATTGAATGAGACCATTGAATAAGTTATCGTAAAAACTGCCTTCTGTCGACTTAAACTGCTGCGCAAACCAAACTTCAAAGTCATATTGTCCTAATATATCCTCTGCAGTTTTAACTTGATCGTTTAGTGAATCAAATATTTTTTTGTCGTTAATGCTTTTATAAATGCGGCATAGTGCTTCGATCTTAAAAAGGATATTTCTTCCGGCCAGTTTGTAAAAAGTGATGGCTTTATTATCGTTACTTCCTGTTTTCGCAGCTAAATTTTGAAGCGCTTGCAAGTATTCGAACGGTAAAGGTACTGACGATGTATTGGTCATTCGTAATTGAAAATGTAGTGGATATAAGTCTTCTGATAGTCTGCTGCAAATTACTTCAATTTTTGCTAACTAAAAAATCAGACATTTGAAACCTGCTGCGAAGCATCTTTTTAATTTAACTTATTGGGTATTGGAGTTGCTAGTTTTCCTGTAAATCAATGGGTAATGGTGCGGTGATTGTCAAGCGAAAAGAGCGAATTGACCGAGGTATGACTGATGCTGTTTTTGAATTATAAACATCCCTAAATATGATCGACTGCTTTAGTCTTGAATAATTTGGCAAACATGAGATTTCGGATTGTTGTAGAGTAAATGTATTGAAATCAGAATTGTCAATGATAGAAATTCGGTTTCAAACTTATTTCTTCTTCCAACGCGCTCCAGCCGCGCGAAGGGCTCATACTTTTTCCTTCAGTTGAAAAAAGTATGCAAAAAAACCGCCGCTGTAAATTTTTTAGCGGGAACGATTTCAACTCCAACGGAAAGAAACAAACTCGCCCTGAATCGTCTCCTGCGTCGAC
>CAIRUC010000140.1 GCA_903881665.1 uncultured Bacteroidota bacterium
ATTCAGAAAATAATGCATAATATTCTGAATATTATGCATAATGATCGCAACATTATGCATAAAATTCACTCCATTATATATAAAGTTCGGAACTTTATGCATAAAGCTGGCGACTTTATGCATAATTATTGGAAATTCAGTTTTCAGAATTAAAAACAGATTTCAGAATACTATTTCAATAGTAAACAAGTATAAAATAAAAATACATAAAAATATATTTGATTTTATATTAGGATATTTAAATAATGGTTATCTTTGTGTCGCAATTATGTACTAAACAAATTGCAAATAAAACACTCGAAGGAGCCGAGCAATACAATATCATATTTCCTCCAAACGAAGCCGTAGCATAGGTTATACGACTTATAGATTGAAATATAAAACAAAAATAGTTACCAATTAAATCTATATATCATGATTAACTACAGCAAAACCATCGTTTTTTACGAAATCTTTTTTGGCATTTTAGTGCCTTATGCCGTTGACCCTGCTAACCAAGCACGATTAGGAATTACAGATGTTCAAAAAGCCGAATTGCTCGACTTAAAATCTGATTGGGATACCGCTTATAAAAAATACATCGACCCTACAACTTATGGTAAATTGTCTATTGCGGTGATAAATAAAAGTTATAAAACCAGTCATATCTTTACAGATGGATTAACACAACAATTGAAAAACAATAAATCCATTATCCTATCAAATTTAGATTTAATAGTGTTTAATATCCATGTCGATAATCCAAAAAGTAAAATAAAAGCTCCTAGTGTAATACCTACTTTAGTACTGAGATCAACTACTCACCTAAACAGCGAAATACAAGCAATAAATGCAGAAGACCCTACTAGCGCTGCCAAACCACCGCGAGTAAAACGCTTAAAAATAATAATGCTAGTGCTAGATGCAAATGCTGCACCTCCTACTATAGATATGCTAAAACCTGAAATGGAAAGCGGCTACATGCGTTTCGACATACCGCATACTGAGGACCAAGTTGGTAAAATTGCATACGTAGCCGCATGTTTCAGCAACGATACTGGCGATAGCGAATATTCAGCCATCCTTGCTTGCCCTATTATATAAGTAATACGATGTATAATGAATGAAGAAAGTCTCGAAGAAATTCGGGACTTTTTTTATTGTTATCATCAGCTACCACTCTATTAATTTCCGTAACTAAACAATACGATTTAAATTTATCTATATTTGTAAAGTGAAAACGTATCTCGCCTTTCTTCTTCTTTTTGCATTTGCATGTCCATTCGTTCGTGCACAGTCGTTGCCATTGAATGATGGCGAAGTATGGGAAAACATCTATCTTGAAAAAAATATTACCAAGCGGCTTTTGGTCCGACTGAACGAGGAAGGCCGAGTAGTGAACAATGCCACCAATCCTAATTTTGCATATCTCGACATTGGGCTCAATTATAAATTGAATAAACATATTCATTTATCGTTGGCCTATGTACTTACCGAAAAACAACAAAAAACCGAAACATTTACCACACGACATCAAGCATATGCCACCATTACATTGCGAAAAAAACTCTTTCAATTTATGTTTAACAATCGGTCGATGATACAATGGCAAGTGCAAGATGTATACTCCTCCGCCACTGGCAAGTTTCCCGAATATTATTTCAGAAACAAAGTTTCGATTACTTACGAAAAACAATTCAGATTTCAACCCTACGTGGCCGAAGAGGTATACTGTTATTTAAATCAACCTTATGTTCATTGGCAATATAAATTCAACCGAGTGCGTTACTTTGCTGGAATTTATTATCACCCCAACATGATTAATGAATTTGAAATTTATTATTTGTTCGAGAATAATTTTAATCAAGTAAATATCTCACCAAATAAAGTAGCCATCAATCCTCAAAATAATTATATCCTTGGGCTGGGATACGCACATACTTTCTAAACCTTTTTTCTTTCGATTATTTATTTCTGATTAAAATCAGGCTTCAAATCGGCTTGGGTTAAGTATGCAAATCTTTTCTACCTTTGCGGGCAAATTTTAAAAATGAAAGATTCGAAAAACTTCGGCTTTGGTACCAAAGCCATTCATGCTGGTCAGGAACCTGACCCAACAACAGGAGCTATCATGACTCCCATTTATCAAACATCAACCTATACACAAGCATCGCCCGGAAACCATAAAGGATATGCATATGCACGCGGAAAAAATCCTACACGCACCGCTTTAGAAAAATGTATTGCAGAGCTCGAAGGAGCAACACACTGTTTGTGTTTCAGCAGTGGAATGGGCGCAATAGACGCAGTAGCCAAACTATTACGACCAGGTGATGAAGTTATAACTGGTGATGATTTGTATGGAGGCACCTATCGAATGTTTACAAAAGTATTTGCCAACTTCGGTATC
>CAIRUC010000141.1 GCA_903881665.1 uncultured Bacteroidota bacterium
CCCCACGGCTCTGAACACTCTTTCCCTACACGACGCTCTTCCGATCTATGATTGCATGGCGTGCTCACCCAATTATTGGTGTGGGTTATGGAGGATATTCAAAAGCGACCGAACATATCGATGATGTAGTTTGTCTAAGAATGGATATACATTTACACGACCAACCGCACTCACTTTATGTGATGATCTTGACGGAAAATGGGTTGGTCGGGCTGACACTTTTTTTTGTGTGGACGGGCGCATTCTTTGTCCGCGCATTCAAGGCTGTGCAACTTGATCCCATCCGTATTTCTGTATTTGGAGGCGCTATTGTTTGGTTTGCCGCAGGTATAGGTGATAGTTTTCACACGCGTGGCGTATTTCTTACTGTGGGCGTCATCATGATGGCTTTGGCGGCAATGCCGTTGGACAGGGCGGAAATAATCAATTTGGGAGTGCTGGATAAAAATTAAGTTTAAATAGGCAAATTGCCGCCTAAAATTGTTCTTGCGGCAAGTTTCAACTTGCTA
This sequence comes from uncultured Bacteroidota bacterium, assembly GCA_903881665.1. Taxonomy (GTDB): domain Bacteria; phylum Bacteroidota; class Bacteroidia; order AKYH767-A; family OLB10; genus CAINEC01. The sequence continues at coordinate 510 of CAIRUC010000141.1, forward strand.
CGAAGTAAGTCATAGAAGAAGCGCGGGGTTCGCTTAGGCGGAGGGAGTGCAAGCGAGCGAGCAGGTTGTCCTCGGCGTAGATAGTGGTGGTCTAAAAACGAAGAACTAATTTTCCATTTCTGTAAAAACTGCTTCGATCCGGGATTTTTTATAACGCGGCCAGTCGATTTGCATTGAAAGTGATACACCAGTGATTGACCAACTCCCAAAAATATTCTGCAACCAGAATTCCATAATTTCATAGCAAGATCGTTCTCACTGTTCATGCCAGGCGAAAATTCAACACTAAAACCCCCAACATTATTCCACGTATCGCGGTGCATAATGAATGGCGGCCAACATGAGCCATACCAATCAGGAATGTAAAATTGTTGATATTTTTTCAAGAGTTCATTTTCTTGAAATGTTTCAATGGAACTGCCAAACGCAGCTTCAACTGCGCAAGGATTTCGCGTTTGAGGTTCAATCATGGTTCCAGAAATCATAAACAACTGCGTATTGAACGATTTTATTTTTTCAATAAGAAAATAATCCCATTTTGGTAGGCAGTACATATCGTCGTTCAGATAGCAGATATAGGGAGAAGTTGAAAGAGCAACCGCATTATTTACAGCAGTGCAAACGCCAACATTGCAATCTGATTCAGTAAAAAGAATCCCATGCGCTTTTAAGTATGCACGCGTGCCATCGTTGCCTTCATTTACATGCACGATAATCTCATGTAAAATAGTAGAATTTTTTTTGATGCTTTGAATACACAGTCTTAAATAAGGCAGGTTATTCCAGGTTGGAATGATGATCGATAGATAGTTCATAGAACTTTTGTCATGTATGATTATAGAGCAGTCACAAATATGCGATGGCTTGGAGCAGAGAAGATCCGAAGTGTCGAAATGCAATGAATTCAAACAAACTATTAGGGTTGACTATAAAATTTCCGTATTCTACGATAACTTATGTCTAATGTGCCAACATACAAAATCAGCGTTTTAATTGCCGTATACAAGCGTACTGATTTTTTAAATTTGATTTTAGAAGCTTTTGCAAAACAGACAGACCAAGATTTTGAAATAGTAATATGTGAAGATGATCAAAATTCCGAAGTGGTCTTGTGTATCGAAGTATGGAAAGATAAATTTATCAATAAAATTAAGCATGTATTTCAGGAAGACAATGGGTTTCAAAAAAACAAGATTTTAAATAAAGGGATTCGTGCTTCTTGCGGTGATTTTCTAGTTTTTATTGATGGCGATTGCATACCACACCACTTATTTATCGCCACGTATCGCAGGGCTAGAAAATTGGGATTTGCCTTATATGGACGGCGGGTCATGTTATCCACGAGCATGACAAATGCTCTTGTGCTGGGAAAAAATAAATTACCGATCAGTATTTTTGATCTTTTATTTTCGGGAAGCAAAAAAATATTGCATTCATTTTATCTGCCTTTTCTAAGCAAAGAAAAAAAATCTGGATTGTGGGGATGTAATTGGGCTGTTGCCAAAGAACAATTATTATCGATCAACGGATTTGATGAGGATTACAATAGCGCTGGTATAGGAGAAGACGTGGATATCGAGTGGCGCCTTTTGTTGCAAGGGTCGCGCATTTTGAACATTAAATATCAAGCAATTGTTTATCATTTGAACCATACTGTTCATTATTCTGAAACGGATGTCAAAAAAAATATAGCTTTATGCGAAACTAAAAAAAAACTAGGGGAAATTTATTGTTCCAATGGGTTAGTTCAATCTAAATCGCATTAGCTTGGATTTTATTCGTTCAGACTCAGCGTGAGTCATATCTACAGACCCAATCGCACTACGAACTTCATACGCGTGTCTGTGCATGGTCACTTCATCAATGGTGTGGTGAACCATATGAGCAATGCTTGTTTGGCCTATATTGCATGCTTAACTGGAAGCACGTTTTATGGCGCTAGTCCGTGTTTCGCAAAGATAGGCTCTAAATAAATCTCTGAGCTCAAACCAATATACGATTGAAGCCCATCGTTTACCATTGACAGGAGACCTCGATAAAGGACCACCGCTTATGAGAAACTAAACCAGGCCCAACAGGGCCAGAAGGAGTTTCGAATGAAGCGTGCATTCACAAGGAAGCGTCACCGACCAGAAGAGATCGTGGCTAAGTTGAGAGAAG